>NZ_JAXOJH010000009.1:0-177408 GCF_036663655.1 Sphingomonas flavida | reverse complement strand
ACGATAGCCCACCCTCAACAGCCGCAACGACACGGTCCCGCAGATCACGTGATAAAGCTCGACCCATTCGCGCCAGCCTCCTTCCCCAGCACGGATCGTGAATCAGAAAACGGCCGTGGCTGTTGAAAAACTCGTTCGGCGCTGACCCCATCCCCCGTTGGAATTGGCGAAGGGGAAAATTTGAGTGTCCCGAAACCGATGCCTCCTCAAGTTTCAGGGCACCCATGGGTTCTGATCCGCTCGGTATTCCATCGCATCAGGTCCGGTAACGTAACGCCTCCAGCACTCTCACAACGGCGCCAGAGGCAAAGAGGCGGTCAACATGGCCCTGACCGCGATTGCCGGAGCGCCGAACGCAGCCATGGCTGTGGCGCAGAGAAACACTGCGAACCACTTCGACATTAATGAATACCCCTGTTCGCGGTCCCTTTGGCTGCATTATATTCGCGAGTATATCGAGTGTGTATCTGCTCTTATATAAAGAGTTGCTGCCAGCGGCCGATCGGGCTGCGCTCAGTCGTTCGTGACTAGGTCGTCGCGAAGGTATCGCCACAGCGTATTTATCGGTGTGCGTGGCGAAAACGGGAAGCAATTGTATTGTAGATTTCCAGTTGTGTAACGCAAAGATAACGTCACCAATCAGCGTTGGCGGCGTCGCGCATCAAGTGGTATGACTAGGTCGCATCGAGCAGGCATTTCCACCAGAATATGCCGGGTCAGTCGTTCATAATGGCTGACGAAGACTGCGATGGCGTCGTCGTCCATCACGCCCTGCCCCAGTGCACCACTGCGTTTGAGGGCGTGTTCCTGCTCAAGGCGCCAAGTGAGGACCGTCTCGAAATCGGGCGCGGCCAGCAAGATTTGCAGGTCGCATCGGGCGAACAGCGTCTGATAGTCTCCAGCGAGTGCCGCATTGACGTAGCGACGCCATACGCCGTGCGGGTCCTGCGTGCGCTCGAGATCGTTGACCGAAGCGACGAGGTCTGCCTCTGGCTGCGGCAAGGCACCGACGCACCAACCCTCAATAAGCACCGCCTGCGTGCCGGCAGGAGCAACTGGCCATTCGGACTGCGGCAGCCGATCGTCGATCGCCTTTGAAAAGCGCGGCAGCGGCGTTGCAACACCCGCCGCGATCCCGTCAAGCGTCGCCAACCCGAGCGCGACGTCGTGCGTGCCGGGTACGCCGCGCGTGCGCAGTAGCGGATGGACGTCGCGCGCCAGCTGCTCTCGTTCGGTGCGTGTCCGGTACAGGTCGTCGAGCGACAGCGTCACCGTGTCGTCCAGTCGGGCACAGAGCGCGGCGGCAAGCGTCGACTTACCGCTGCCCTGCGCGCCACAGATACCGACGACGATCGGGCGGTCGGGATGGGCCTTCGCCACTGCCTCGATCAGCGGCGCGACAGCTTCGTCAAGCGACACGGTTGGGAAGTTCCTCGCCGGCTTGGAAGGCGTCGATGTTGGCGATCACCTGCAACCCCATCGCGGTCCGCGTCTCGGTCGTTGCGCTGCCGAGGTGCGGCAGTAGCACAGAGCGAGGATGATCGAGCAGCCCGGGGTGCACCACCGGCTCGCGCTCATATACGTCGAGTGCCGCTGCCGCGATGGTACCGACTGTGAGCGCGTCGGCCAGCGCCGCTTCGTCTATCACCGGCCCGCGCGCCGTGTTGATCAGAATGGCGTCGGGCCGCATCGCTGCAAGGAACGCCGCATCGACCATATGGCGGGTCGCCGCTCCGCCGGGCACGTGGAGTGAGACGACGTCCGAACCGCCCGCCAACGCCTTCAAGCTCTCGGAACGCTCGGCCCCGAGCGCGGCAGCGATGGTCGGATCGGCGGGGGTACGGCTGTAGTAACGGATCGCCATACCCAAACCGCGGGCGCGGGCCGCAGTCGCCTGCGCAATCCGACCGAAGCCGACCAGCCCCAGCACCCGCCCGGTCAGGCCGATGCCGATCAGATGGGTCGGCCGCCAGCCGGTCCATTGCCCGGCACGTAGCTCGCGCTCGCCCTCGCCCGCGCGGCGCGCGGCCATCAGCATTAGCAGGATCGCCAGTTCGGCGGTCGCATCGGTCAGCGCGTCCGGCGTGTTGGTCACCGCTACGCCGGCGCGCTTGGCCGCGGCGAGATCGATATGGTCGACGCCTGCACCGAAATTGGCGATCAGCTTTACCCGCAAGCCCGGCATTGCGAACAGATCGGCGTCGATCCGGTCAGTGATCGTCGGCACCAGTATGTCGTAGCGTCGCATCGCATCGGCCAGCCCGTCGCGGTCGAGCGGCGCGTCGGTCGCATTCAAATCCGCGGAGAAGCGCGTTGACAACACCTCCTCGACTGCCGGCGGCAGGCGCCGGGTGACGCGGATCGCGCTAGGGGGGCCGGTCTCGGTCATTCCGTGGGGTCCTTGACGAAGCTTGTGTCCGACAGGCTGTCGGGTCGGATCAGTCCCTGCGCGACCAGGTCCAGCCAGAACCCTGACGGAATACGATGGCGATAGCCGGCCAGCGCCTGTTGCAGGCGGGCCGGGCTGGCGACGCCGGGCAGCACGCTGGCGACGCAGGGGTGCGCGAGCGGGAATTGCAGCGCCGCGGCGGCCAGTGGCACGGTCCATGCCTCCGCCACCGCTTCGATCCGGCGGACACGTTCAATGACCTCCGCCGGTGCTGGTGCGTAATTGAAGGTCGGCGTCGTGACGCCGCGCGTGCCCGTCGCCAGGATGCCGCTATTGTACGGCGCGCCGGCGACGACCGCGATGCCGCGGGCCGCACAGGCGGGGAACAGGGTGTCGAGCGGCACCTGCTCGAGCAGCGTGTAGCGATTGGCGAGCAGCAGCACGTCGAGCGGCGCGGCGTCGATCGCCTCGAGACACACTTCCACCTCGTTGACGCCGATGCCGAAGGCGCGGATCGCGCCCTGCTCACGCAACGTCGTCAACGCTGCGAAGCCACCGCCGCGCGTCAACTGCTCCCAACCCTCGGTATGCGCGTCGCCGCGGCTCCAGCGCCCGATGTCGTGGACGAAAAGCATGTCTATCCGGTCGAGCCCCAGCCGGTGCAGGCTGGCCTCGAACGAGCGGAAGATACCTTCGCGGGTATAGTCATGGAAAACGCGAAACGGCATCGGCGAGACGAAGCCATCAACTTCTTCGCCCAGTCCGCAGGTAGCGTCGGGGGTAAGCAGCCGGCCGACCTTGGTCGACAGCACCATCGTGTCGTCGTCCTGCTCACGCACGGCGTCACCGAGACGGCGCTCGCTCAGGCCGCGCCCGTAGAACGGCGCAGTATCGAAATAGCGGATGCCCGCCGCCCAGGCCGCAGCCACCGCATCGCGCGCCACATCGTCCTTGACCGGGCGGCCGGCATTGCCGATCGAGGCGGCCCCGAAGCCCAGTTCGGTAACGTGCAGCCCGGTGTCGCCGATCGGCCGCGTCGGCAGCGTAGGAGAAGGAATCATACGCGGTATCTTTCGCGAAAGGTCGACCGTGACCGCCGCCGGCAGCCACGGCCGAGGCCAGAGGTCAGTTCGCGGGCGAGGCCGCGACGAAATGCTGGTGCTGCTCGCCCAGCCCGGCGATGCCGAGGCGCACTTCGTCACCGGCCTTCAGGAACCATGGCGCAGGCTTCTGGCCGAGGCCGACACCCGGCGGCGTGCCGGTGGTGATGATGTCGCCCGCCTCCAGCGCCATGAATTGCGAGCAATAGGCGACGATCTCGGCGACGGTGAAGATCATCGTCGCGGTGTTGCCGTCCTGCAGTCGCTTGCCGTTGACGTCGAGCCACATCGACAGCGCCTGCGGATCGCCCACTTCGTCCGCCGTCACCAGCCACGGGCCGATGGGGCCGAAGGTCGGAAAGCCCTTGCCCTTGTCCCAGGTCGCGCCGCGCTCGGCCTGCCATTCTCGCTCCGAGACATCATTGATGACGCAATAGCCCGCAACATGGGTGAGCGCGTCGGCCTGGGCGATGTTGTGGCCGCCGGTGCCGATCACCACCCCTAGTTCGACCTCCCAGTCGGTCTTTACCGAGTTCCGCGGAATGGTGACGGGATCGTTCGGCCCCTGGATGCAGTTGACCCATTTGTTGAACACCACCGGCTCGTCCGGTATCGGCAGGTTCGATTCGGCGGCATGGTCGGCATAGTTGAGGCCGATCGCGATGAATTTGCGCGTGCCCGTGACCGGCGGGCCGTAGCGGACCGGCCCTTCGACCAGCGGTAGCGCCTCCAGGTCGAGCGCGGCCAGTCGCGCGAGCGCTTCCGGCCCGATCGAGTCAGCGCCGAAATCGGCGATCTGCGCGGACACGTCGCGGATGCGACCAGCGTCATCGATCAGGCCGGGCTTTTCCTGGCCCGCTTCCCCGTAACGGCAGAGCTTCATGATGATGGTTCCTTTAGTCGTGTCGGTTGGAGAGAATATCGCCGGTGATGGCGGGAACGGAGGCGACGCCGGTCAGCGTCATGGCGACGCGCATCTCCTGCGCCAGCATGGTCAGCATCCGGTCGACGCCCGCCTCGCCGTGTGCCGCCAACGCCCACAGCCACGCCCGGCCGAGCAGCACGCCCTTCGCGCCCAGCGCCAGCAGTCGCACGACGTCGAGGCCCGAGCGCACGCCCGAATCCGCCAGTACCGTCAGCCGATCGCCGACCGCTGCCGCGATCGGCGGCAGTGCCTGTGCGCTCGACAGCACGCCGTCGAGCTGCCGCCCGCCATGGTTGGAGACGACGATCGCCTCCGCGCCATAATCGGCGGCGGCGCGCGCATCCTCGACGTCGAGAACGCCTTTGATGATGAGTGGCCCGTCCCATTCGGCGCGCAGCCAGTCGAGATCGCGCCAGACGATGCCGGGATCGAAGTTCGCGCCCAGCCAGCCCATGTAATCGTTCATTCCGCTGTCGCGACCCAGCACGGGCTCCAGATTGCCGAGCCGGTGCGGTCGTCCGCGTAAGCCCACGTCCCAGGCCCAGCCGGGCTTGGCAATCGCCTGGATTACCCGCCGTGCCGGGCCGAAGCGTCCCGACATGCCCGAATGCGCGTCGCGATAGCGGATGCCGGGGATGGGCATGTCGACGGTGAACACGAGCGCCTCCGCCCGCACCGCCTTCGCCCGGGCGATCAGTTCGCGCATGAAGCCGCGATCGCGGATGACGTAGAGCTGGAACCACAAGGGCCCGTCGGGCACCCCGCCACGCAACTCGTCCATCCCGCAGATGCCGACGGTGGACAAGGTGAAGGGGACGCCATGGCGATGCGCCGCGCGCGCCGCCTGGATCTCGCCACGGCGCCGGAACATGCCGCCGATGCCGATCGGGCCGAGCATCACCGGCAGCGGCAGGTCGTGCCCCAGGATATTGGTGCTCAGATCGATCGTCGCGACATCGCGCAGCACCCGCTGCCGCAGCGCCAGCCGGCGCAGATCGTCGACGTTGTTGCGCAACGTCTCCTCGGCAAAGGCCCCGCCATCGGCATAATCGAACAGGAAGCGCGGCAGGCGCCGGCGCGCCGCGTTTCGGAAATCCGTCACGGATGCGATCGTCGCCACGGTCGTTACGCCATTGTCCAGCCACCATCGACCGCCAGCAGGCAACCGGTGGTGTAGGCGCTTTCGTCGCTGGCGAAGTACAGCGCTGAGGCGGCCACCTCCGCCGAAGTGCCGATCCGCCCCATCGGTTGGCGTGCGATGAACGCGGCGCGTGCCGCCGCCGCATCGCCTGTCGCCTCCAGCCGCTGGTCGAGCGATGGCGACTGGACGGTGCCCGGGCAGATCGCGTTGCAGCGAATGCCCTTAGCGACGAAATCGACCGCCACCGATCGGGTCAGCCCGGCCAGCGCGCCCTTCGACGCGCAATAGGCCATGCGGTTGGGTACGCCTATCATCGCCCCCGCGACCGAGGCGATGTTGACGATCGACCCCCGACCTGCCGTCACCATGGCCGGCAGGACCGCGCGGATCACGCGCATTGTCGCGCGGACGTTCAGGTCGAACGACAGGTCGTAGCCGTGATCATCGGCGTTCAGTATGTCGCCGGCATCGACATAGCCCGCGCAATTGACCAGCACGTCCAGCGTGCCCACCCGCGCTGCCAGCGCATCGACCTCGCCTCCGTTCAGCAGGTCGACGACCAGCGGCGTGCACCCTGCCAGTCCTGCCAGCCCATCGCCGTTTCGGTCGAGCGCGAACACCGTCGCCCCTTCCACTGCGAACAACTCTGCCGTCGCGCGGCCGATCCCCTGTGCCGCTCCGGTCACGAGCGCACGCTTGCCCGCCAGTCTGGTCATATCTTGTCCTTGTTCGAAAGGTGGTCGCTTTGCCGAAAGACGCGGTGCGCCTCCGGCCACGATATGCCGTCCGCCAAGGGCGGACGCTGCAGCGCGCCCATGCTCTGCTGCCAAGCGATCAGGTCGGGATGCTCGCGCTCAACGCAATGCAAGGCGTGGCCGTCGAAATCGTCGGCGAGCGTTAGGAGCATGACCAGCCGGTTGCCGACGCGGAAAATCTCCATGTCGAGGATGCCGTGGCGATGCTGCGCCTCAACTACCGCAGCCGGTGTCCGTCCGACGCGGTGAGCGTCGTCATAGGCGGCGATAGCCTCGGCATCGCTGTTGAGGTCCATGATTCGAACGACCCGGTGCACACCCATCACTTAGCCTTCCAGCCCATAAAATTGGGTAGCCGCGTCGCGGTACAGGCTCTCCCGCGAAAGCCCGCGAAAGCCTGTCAGCCAGTCGGCATCACTAAGCCATGCCCGGAAATCATCGCCCGACAGTCGCAGCACCGGCCAGTCGCTGCCCCACATCAAACGATCATCGAAGCAGGCAACGAGGTGATCGACATAGAGCCAGAGCTGATAGGCAGGCGCGCCCGGTGCCTGTTCGGTCCGCAAGCCGGAGAGCTTGCACCACGCGCCCCGTTCGGCGAGTGCCGCCATCTCCGCGCGCCACGGATCCAGCATACCCTGCAGGACGAACGGTTTAGCCGCGTGATCGATCACGACTGGCAACTCAGGCCAGCGATCCATGAACCGCGCCAGCATCGGCAGGTGACGCGGCTGCACCAACGCATCGAAGCGCAGGCTATGTTGCTGCATAGCTGCAATCGCCGGGGTCAGCGCCGGGTCGAGCAGCCAGTCGGTATCGTCGATCGCCTGCAACATCGGCCGCAACCCGCGCAGTTTCGGCGCAGCGGCCAAAGCGGCGATCCGCTCCGGCGCGTCCGGCGAGGCGAGATCGACCCAGCCGACGACGGCGGCGATGCGCGGATCGTCCGCCGCGACCGCCAGCATCCAGTCGGTATCGGCATCGGTCGGCTGCGACTGGACCAGCACGGTTGCGACCAGATCGACATCTCCCGCCGCCGCGACCAGATCGCGCATCGCGAAATCGCGGTGGATCGATGGTTCGGCAGCGGTCGGCCATTGGTGCCCTTCGGTGTCGAGCGCCCAGAGATGATGATGGGCGTCGATCACTTGCACGACGTCACGCCATGCCGAGAATCCGTTGCAACGCCTGCTGGAAATGGGCCGCGAGCGCCGCTTCCGCAGCGTCCGCATCGCGACTGGCGCAGGCCTCCAATATGTCGAGATGCTCGCGCAGGGTTCGGAGTGCCAGCGGCCGCGTCACCAGCCGGTCGAGCCGGACCAACGTGACATAGTTCTTCAACCGGCGCGCCGTCATTTCGATAAGCGGGTTGCGCAGCGACGAGATCAAGGCGCCGTGCAACTGCTCCTCGAGCAGGTTGAGACGGTCTTCCTCCGCAGAACCCATATCGCGCTGCTCCAGGTCGGCGATCAGGTCGCGATGTGCCGCGATCATCACTGCGATCTCGGCCGCCTCCCCCGTCTCCGCGAAGCTGCGCGCACCCGCGCGCTCGATCAGCGACCGGAACTGGTAGGTCGATCGAGACAGCTCGAGATCCGCCTTCACGAACCGGATACAGGATCGAGCGTGAATCGTGACCAGCCCCTCGGTTTCCAGCGTCCGCAGGGCGTCGCGCAGCGGTTGGATGGTAAGTCCCAGCATCCGCATCAGTTCGCCCTGCGACAGCTCCGCCCCGACCGGGATGGTCCGGTCGAACAATCCCTGCAGGATCGCGCGATAGGCTTTTTCGGCCAGCGGCGGTTCGAGACCCTTCGTACCCGACGTCGCGCCGGGCAGTGGATCGGTTGCCGGAGCGGCAGAGATTTTCGATCTTGGCATGGGAAAACCGAATGGCCTCATCACCGGGTAGGTTCAACCGCAAAGCCGCCGGCGGGCCGGGGATCGGACGATCGTTCATCGCACAGACCGGATCGGCAGGACGAAACACGCCCCCGCCAGCACGAACACCCCGGCGACGATGAACAGCAGCGGATAGTCGTTGCCGGTCGCGCCGAGCAGCATCGCGGCCAGCACCGGGCTGAGAATCTGGGGCACGTTGACCGCGGTGGTCAGGATGCCGAGATCCTTGCCGGTGTCGTCGCCAGCCTCTGTCTCGGGGAGCACCTGCGTCATCAGCGCAAGGTCGACCGACATGAAAGCGCCATAGCCAAGGCCGATCAGCACCGCATAAGCGAGCATGCCAGTAGCGTTCGGCTGCACCAGCGGCGCGGCGACGGCCAGCGCCATCACGATCCCCGCGACGAAGACCAGCGGCTTGCGACGCTGCCAGCGATCGGAGAGCCAGCCCGAGACAAGGCCGGAGAAAACGAGTGCGACGAACGTCACCGACGATAGCCGCGCAATGGTCGTATTGGCGTCGTCCTGGCTCAGCCCGATATGATCCTGAAGGATATAGAGCAGATAGGTGACGATCGCTTGATAGCCCATATAGATGGTGAAGCGGCCGAGAAACGCCCAGGCGAAATCCGGATGCTCGCGCGGGTCGATCCAGAAGGAGCGCAGGAACGCGCCGAGCCGGAACGGCGGCGCCGGCGGCAGCGACTGGCGCGGTTCGGGGTTTAGCGCCACGAACCCAAGACAGGCGACGATGATCGAGCCGCCGAGCATGCCATAGGCAAGCGGCAGGTCATGCGCCAGCAGCCCGCCATAGATGGTGCCCGCCGAGATGCCCGCGGTCATCGCCGCGCCGACCACGCCGGACACGAAGCCGCGCTCCTCCGTCACGAACCGGTCGGCGACGATCGTCGTGATCGCCGGTTGCATCGAATTGAGGCTGATCGTCGCCACCACCCACAGCGCGGTGACCGCGACGATGCCCGAGCCATAGGGTACGAGGATGATGGCGCTGCCGCCGACGATCGCGCCGATGACGATCCATGGCGTCCGGCGGCCGAACCGGCTGCGTGTCCGGTCCGAGAAGGCGCCCGCCAGCGGCGTCGCCAGCGTGCTGAAGACCGATGTAATCGCGAACACGATCCCCAGCGTCTTCGTCTTGGTTTCGGGAGACAGTTCCTGGATCTGGTTGGGCAACAGCACACCCAGCACGGCGGCGTAGAGGGTCAGCAGCACGAAGAAGACAATGCCCAGCGAGACGATCAGTCGCCAATCGCGCCGGCCGGTCGCGACGCCGTGGGCCGGGGGTGCGACGAAGGCGGTCATGCCGCCACCGCCGCCGCGAGGTGCGCGCAGTCGTCCTGCGCAGTCGGGCTGAGCCGCAGACCGTGGCCCGGCGCATCGCTGCCGAAGATCATGCCGTCGCGGATGGTGAAGGTCTGTTCGACCAGATGGTCGAAATTCTGGAAGCTGTATTCCAGCCAGCGCACGCCCGGCAGCGCGAGTGCCATGTTGACCCCGACTTCAAGGAAGCTGTTGCCCAGCGTCACCTCGACATTGTGTTCGCTGGCCAGCCAGCCCGCACGCATCACGTCGCCGATCTGGGCATGGACGTTCAGCATATCGCAGACCTCTTGTTCGAGCAGGCGGCGTTTGCCCGACAGGTCGAGATATTCGCCGGCATTGACCTGGGTCATGCCGGTCTGGCGGATCAGCTTCAGGCCCTGAATGTCGTCGCGTGGCACGGGGTCCTCGACCCAGTAGATGCGATGGCCAGCTCGCTCGAACGTCTTGAGCGCGTGGATCGTCTGTCCAGCGGTCCACGCCTCGTTCGGATCGATCATTACCGGACGGTCCGTCCCCACCGCGCGCCGGAGCAGATCGAGGCGGTGGACGTCCCGTTCCAGATCAGGATGGCCGACTTTGATCTTGAACCCGCGATAGCCTTGTTCGGCGGCGTTGCCGAACAATTCGGTAAATGCATGGTCGGACAGGTGGAAGTCTAGCCCGCTCGCATAGACCGGCACGCCCTGCCGTTCGGCGCCGAGCATCCGCCACAGCGGCATGTCCTGCTGCTGCGCGAACAGGTCCCACACCGCCTGCTGGATCGCCTCCTCGAACGGCAGTGACATGCGTCGGACATTACCGCCGCGCGGCCGCCGCACCGCCAAAGCGAGCGCGACCGGTTCGCGTCCATCCAGCGCAGGCCATGCTTGGTCGAGGAAGATTCGATCGATCTCCTCGGCTTCCGGCAGGGGACTGAACAGCGACTGGGCGAAGCCGAGGCCGACACGGCCTGCCGAATCGATCAGTTGAATCGCAGCGACATGGACGTCGGTTGTGTACACTTGCGAGTCGCCGACGGCGCGGTCGCGGGGATAGTGGAATCGGATAATCCGATATGCTGTGATCCTCATCCGCTACCCCATTACCTACGTTCTGATATCTCAGTTAAGCATTTCAGAAAGAGATGGTTCGCGCAAGCCGTTAAAATCACGATTGTCGCTCACCGTCGAAAAGGGTTGGCATAGGGGGTCTCCGCGTTCGCGATACCCCTTCTGTAAGGACAAAAGCCTAAAGCCCTTGCGCGCCAAATTTGCACTGAAATATCAGTAACAACTTCTGATCGATTTTTCTGCTTGCATGAAATATTGGATCACGGCATCAATCGCGTCAGCTGCGACGGTGGACCGATCGTGGATGGGGAGAGGATTGATGAAGAAAACCCGAATCATGTGTCTGTGCACTGCGGCCACGCTGTCGGTAGTGCAGGTGTCTGCTGCCTATGCTCAGGCCGGCGTCGCCGCGACGGTCCCGCCGCCCGGATCGCCGGTCCAGTCGCAGAACCCGGTCGACACGTCCACCGCACCGTCCGCTGCCACGACAACGGCACAGGATGCCGAAGCCGGCGATATCATCGTCACCGGCTATCGCGCCTCGGCCGCGCGCGCGGTCGCGGTCAAGCGCGAGGCGGCATCGGTGGTTGAGGCAGTGACCAGTCAGGATCTCGGCCGGTTCAGCGACGTCAGCATCGCCGACGTCCTGCAACGCGTGCCGGGCGTCCAGATCGAGCGCAACGACAGCGGGACGGCGGGCGACCGCGCCTCGATCCGCGGTCTCGGCCCAGGCTATACCCAGGTCACGATCAACGGACGCATTCCGTTGACCGGCGGCAACGAGGGCATCAATTCGCTGCGCCAGGTCAATCTCGATGTTCTGCCGACCGAGGTGATCTCGGGGATGCTGGTCTACAAGACGCCCACCGCCGACCTGGTCGAAAGCGGCATCGCGGGCGAGATCGACGTACAGACGCTCAAACCACTCGACTATCGTGCGCCCAGTGGCGGAACGTCGTTCGGCAGCCTGACCGTCCGCGCCGATTACGACGACCAGACGGAAAACTTCATCCCGCGGATCAGCGGCGTCGTCGGCACCAAGCTGCTTGACAACCGGCTCGGCCTCTACGTCGCGGGGCTGTGGTCGCGCGGCGACACGTCGAGTTCGGAACTGTTCTCGCGCTTCGCCACCCGCGACCTGTCGTTCGACGATAATTCGGATGGCCGCGTCGACCGGGTCGAGCGCGGCGTGCTGGTGCCTTCGCGGATCACTGCGTCCAAGAACGACGGCAAGATTGACCGTCTCGCGGCGAGCGGTGGGCTGCAGTTCCGCCCGGACGACCAGTGGGAGATCAACGTCGAGGGCACCTATTCTAAATATCTGAATCAGCAGTTCCGCCCGACCAACGACCTCCAACTCAACGGTGCCAGCAGCGTCTATGACGGCGTCGCCCGTCCCGGTGGCTACACGGTTCGCGACGGGCGCCTGCTCGCATTCGATACGTCAAAGCTGGTGTACGCCGGCGGTACCGGTCCGGGCGTTACGCTGGATCCGCAGCCGCTGAAACTGTTCAACAACCAATATGCGATCGTTGCCGGCGGCAACGTCAAATATAATGGCAACGGTTTCCGCGCGAGCCTCGACTATGGCTATTCAAACGGCCGCTACGATCAGGACCTGCGCCTGTTCTTTGGCGGGACCAGCGCCCCGAACCGCAACGTGCAATATGATGGCGTGCCAATGGTGCCGACGATCACCGGCATGACCAACGTCGTGACGCCGCCAGGCGGGGTCTTCAACGGCTTCTTCGGACGCAAATACTTCAATCGGTCCCACGCCCATGCGCTGCGCGGCGACGTCGCGTTCGATGCGTCGCCGGATACCGTACTGAAAGCTGGCATGCGCTATCAGGATACGACGATCCGGTTGCGCAGCACCTCGTTGTTCGTACCGGCGCCCGACGCGGCGACCGGCTTCACCACTGCGGTGTCGCAGCAGTTGCCGAGCGTGGTCTTCAACGGACAAGGCGCTGATTTCCTGACGCGTTTCAATTTCGGCGTGCCGATCCCGTTCCTCGATTATCCTGCCGCAGCCGACCTCGTGCCGGCACTGCGCGACGCGGCGATCGATCGGGAGGATGCATCTTTCGCTATCGCCGCGCATGAAAAGACCACTGCCGTCTACGTTCAAGCGGATAACGAGGGGACTCTGGGCGGGGTGCCGCTGAAGAGCAATGTCGGCATTCGTGCGGTCTATACCGACCTGACGTCGCAGTCGGCGCAGAGCACGACGATCCTGAACGGCCTCAACGCGACCCTCAGCCAGGTGCTGACGCCGACCAGCGATACCAATCGCTACTGGGAATTCCTCCCCTCGGCCAATCTCGACTTCAATCCCTCCGAACCACTGCACGTCCGGGTCGGCATGTCGCGGGTCATGTCGCGCCCGGAATATGAGGATACGGCGCCGCGCAACGCCGTCAGCTATTATGATCCGAACGACCCGCGCGTCGATCGCAGCCAGCGCGGCACCGCGACGCTCGGCAACACCCGGCTCAAGCCGCTCACCGCGTGGCAGTTCGACCTGACGCTCGAATATTACACCGGCGGCGGCGGTGCGCTGTATCTCGGCGGCTTCTACAAGGCGGTCGACGATTTCATCCTGCGTACGGTGACGCTGGACACCACGATCCCGGCGCAGGGTGCCACTCGCCTCGACGTGACCCAGCCGGTCAATGCGTCCAGCGGCCGGGTCCTCGGCGCAGAGGTCGGACTGAACCAGCCGTTCAGCTTCCTGCCCGCACCATGGGACGGGCTCGGGGTACAGGCGAACTATACCTATATCGACTCGAAGATCAGCATCGACAGCGAAGCGTCGACCACCTCCTACGGATTTCCGGGGGCATCGAAGCACAACGTCAACACCGTTGCCTATTATGAGAAGGGCCCGTTCGCGACCCGCATCGCCTATGCCTATCGCTCCAGCTATTTCCAGGCGTTGGGCGGCGGCAACGATCGTGCCGCGCAGCCGACCTTTACCAAGGGATATGGCCAGCTCAATGCCAGCATCTCGTTCCGTCCGCTCGATCATCTCGAACTGAGCGTGACCGGCACCAACCTGACCCGCGCCGACCGACGGGACTATATCGTCGATCCCGACATGTTCCGATCGTTCATCCAGCGCAGCCGCACGGTTGCCTTCGCGGTGCGCGGCTTCTTCTAAAATCCTGAGACGACACAGTTCCCCCTCCCTCTCCCCGTTCCACGGCATCCTTGACGCCGTGGAACGGGGTTTTTTTGTGCAATCCGAACGGACGGCTAGAGAACTTGCAGCGCACGGTGCGCTCGCCCGTCAGTCCTCCGATCGCGCGACGCGGCGGCCGTCGCAGTAGCGCACGCGCTCGTAAAGAGAACGAACGCGGCGTTCCTGAAAACGAACGATTGATGGGAAGTCGGCCACGCCGATCATGCTGACGGTCGCCCGTGAGGTCCGTTTTCCCAAAACCTGTTCCCGATTGCCTTTTCCCGAAACTGCCGGGTGAAGACGGAGAAACGGGAAAGGCGCGATCTTCCCCAACGGCACGTTTCGGGAATGCGGCACGCAAGCCAAGCGGCCGAAACCGACTACATTGAAACCGGGCGCTCAGCCGCTAAGAGGACCCAATTCCGGCCGTTCGCTGGTGCCTTCTCGCTTCCCGAAAGATGCCGCTCGTTCATATAAGCGGACCGGCTGCTTGAGCGAGCCCGATCGGCCCCTCGGAACGGCGAGGATGGGTGGTTAGCGGAGATTCCGCCGGTGCGCTAAGGGCGGTCCATGATTGACCGCACGATGCTCCAGTTCGACTATGATCAGGTTCATGGGGAAGTTGCGACCGCTGTGCTCGGCCGACGCGACGGAGCGGCTGGCTGGCGCGATGTCGCGGTGGTGATCGAGGACCGCGCAGTCATACTGCGGGTCGATGCGGATACCGACGAGATCGCTGTGGAGCTTGAGGTGGCGCCGACTTCGGATGACGGTTGGCAAGCTGTCCCCGAGTTGTCCGACTACGCAGGATCGGAACTAGGGTGGTGCTGGGTAGGTCGAAACTATCTGGGCTATCTCGACATGTTCACGCTGTCATTCGCTGACCTTGAGCCGCAGTTGTGCTTCACGGGCGAAGCGGCAGTCATCTGCATAAGGCGCATTCTGCCAGCCTCATGAACGTGTGCTAATGGGCGATGGCGGACGCTCCGGGAGTGTCAGGAATTTCGTGTGCGGGCGGGCATAAAGGGGAAGAAGGAGACCCGATATGTCCCGACGCAAAGAGCCTGCGATACCGAACGAGCTGCTTGATCAGCTACTGGCTGGCGCTGATGCTGGTACCGCCCTGGCGCAGGGCGGCCTGCTGGATGCGCTGAAGAAGGCGCTGACGGAGCGCGCTTTGAACGCGGAGATGGATCATCATCTGGCCGGAGACGAGGGCACCGGCAACTCGCGCAACGGCTACGGCCGGAAGACGATCACGACCGATACCGGCAAGCTGGCGATCGACGTACCACGTGACCGGCAGAGCAGTTTCGACCCGCAGCTGATCGCCAAATACCAGCGGCGCTTTCCGGGCTTCGATGAGAAGATCGTGTCGATGTACGCGCGCGGCATGAGCACCCGGGAGATCACGGGTCGCCGGACAGCATGGGAGTTCCTCGAACACCTGCTGAAGGCCGTGCCGTACCGCATCCACACCATTCTGACGGACAACGGCATCCAGTTCGCCGAGCAGCCTCGTAACCGCAACACCGCCTGGTCGCGCCAAATGCGGTTCGACATGATCTGCGAGGCAAACGACATCGAGCACCGTCTGACGAAGCCGAACCATCCGTGGACCAACGGACAGGTCGAACGGATGAACCGGACCATCAAGGAGGCGACCGTCAAACGCTTCCACTACGAGAGCCACAACCAACTGCGGATGCACCTCGCCGACTTCATGGCCGCCTACAATTTCGCCCGCCGGCTCAAGACGCTCAGCGGGCTTACACCCTACGAATACATCGCCAAGATCTGGACGTCAGAGCCAGATCGGTTCATCGTCAATCCGATCCACCAGATGCCAGGACTGAACACCTAGGGGTCACCAATGGCTGAAATCAGCCATTCTTGGCTATCTCCATAGCGACTTGTGTCTCCGACAAACCAATGATTTTGCCAGCGGTCATCCGGTTGGCAGCGCCACGGGCAACCATGAGGGCGCGGGTGCGCTTGCCATAGTGGGGGACGATCTCGGGCGACATGCCCAAGATTGAGCCTACTTCACTATCGTTCAGAGCCGTCTCCAACAGATAGCAGCAAGCATTCTTGCGTAGGCCGTGGAACGTGAATGTCGCCCCGTTCTTGATCGTCTTGCGTGCGATCAAATCCTCCAGGACCTCGCGCACTGGCTCCTTATCCATCAGCTTGCGCAAGCGCTCTTGGATCGCGCCGGTCGTCCTGAATGGTGCGCCCGTGAGCGTATGAACGACCTCGCGACTAGCACGACAGCTCAGTTCCGCGTGGTCAGGAGCGGTGCTGCCGCCTGCTTGGGATCGGGCGTCACCGGGTCCATGCCCTTGCCCGACGGCAGGGGGAGCGGCGGCGGATTCTCGTCCATCAGGTTGCGCACGAAATAGTCGCGCAGCTTGCGCCAGAAGAATGGCTGGTACACGAAGTGGCGCGTGTTGGGCAGGATGACTACGTCCACGTCGCGGCCCTTGGCGATCAGCGTGTTGGCGAGGCGGAAGCTCTCCGTCACGGGGACATTGTCGTCGATATCGCCGTGCACCAGCAACAGCTTGCCGACCAAGTTGCCCGCCACCGACATGTTGGAGTTGCGTTCCCAGACCTCGGGCGGGGCCAGGCCCATCGACACCTCCGGCCACCACGCCTTGTCGAGCCGCAGGTCGTGGTTGCCCGCGCCCGCGACGGATACCTTGAAGAAGCCGGGGCGCCGCAGGATGAAGCGCGCCGCGTCATAACCGCCCGCCGAGAAGCCGTAGACCCCGACCCGGTCCAGATCCATATAGGGGTAGCGCGCCGCCATCTGGCGCATTATCGCGATGTGATCGTCAATGCCGACCTCGCCCAGATTCTGATAGGCGGGCAGACGGAACGCCTGGCCCCGCTGCGACGTGCCGCGTCCGTCGATCGCAACGACGATCGCACCCAGCTGCGCGACGCTGTTGGTGTTCAGCCGCACGGCTGAGGCCCAGTCCTGGGGCACGACATGGGTGGTCGGCCCGGTATAGACATAGTCGATCACCGGATAGCGGCGGTTCGGATCGAAATTCGCGGGCCGCCAGATCATGCCGTACAATGGCGTGCGACCATCCGCTGCGACGCCGGTGAAGGGCTCCGGAGGCACGAAGCCGCTGGCAAACAGCGCCCTGGCATCGGCCTTGGCCAGCGTCTTCAGGATATGGCCATCGACCGCCGAACGGATGACGGTCACGGTCGGCTGCATCGGGCTGGACATGCTGTCGAGGAAATAGCGCCCGTCGAACGAAAGGCTGGTGACGTGATCCAGCGGTTCGGGCGTCAGCAGCACCGGCTGGCTGCCGTCCAGCACCACGCGGTAGAGTTGCCGGTAATAGGGATTGCGATCCGGCTCGCGCCCGATGCCAGTCAGCAGCAGCGTCTTGTCCTGCGGCCGATAGTCGGCGATGCCGGTCACCTCCCACTTGCCGCGCGTCAGCGGATAGCCGCCATCGGGATCGTCCGGCCGGACCAGATAGAGCTGCGCCCAGCCCGAGCGTTCCGACACGATCAGTTCGCCGCCCAGGTCAGGCGCGCTACGGAAGGACGTGGCGGTGACCGTCACCAGCGGCTTGACCGCCTCACGCGCGAGCAGCGTCGCGACGCCGGTATCGGGATCGGCGGAGAAGGATTCGATCTTCGAATAACCGCGCTCGGTCCGCTGGAAGCGGAGGTGCCCGCCCATCCAATAGCTTTTGATCTCGTCGGGATAGAGCCGCGCCTCAGGCGGCACCTGGATCACGACCGGCCGTGCCCGTCGCCGCTTCAGCGCATCCTCGACACTGACGGTATAGAGCGTGCTCTGCGGCACCTTCTCCGCGCCCGCGAGCGGGTAGATATAGCGGAAGCTGCGCGGATAGAAGCTGCCCGGCGGATTCTCCTGCGTGACCGACAGGAGCACGACCCCGCGCGTATCGAGCCGCCAGGTCACGACATAACGGCTGTCGGGGGACCAGCGGACCTGGACGGGCCGTTTGGGATCCTCCGTCCCCTGCTCCAATATGTCGCTGAGCTGGGGGATGGTCCGGCCATAGGATTGCTCGGGTGTGCCGTCGGTGGTCAGGGCGACCTCGCGCCCGCTCTTCCGGTCGCGCGCGACGAGATTGTCATGGCGGACAAGCACTTCGAACCGGCCGTCGGGTGATACCCCACCGTCACCCTGCGGCGGGCCGACCGGCGCCGCCACGACCTGGCCGTCCGCTCCCAGGGTCCAACGCCGCCCCGCGAAATTGAAAACCAGGGCACCCCCAGAATAGTCGAGCGCGTCCAGGACCATCTGCTTGGGATCGACCTCCTTGCCCGTCGCCCGGGCGAGCTGTGCGGCGAGCGCGTCCTCACCGATGATCCCGCGCGATGTGCCGCTGGCGAGGTCGTAATAGGTGAAGATGCGCGCACCGACCGTCCCCGCGCGATAGAGCACGCCCTTGCTGTCAAAGGTGAATTGCGGTCGCGGCATCGCATCGGCGAGCAGCGTGTCGAACGCGGGCGCCAGATATTTGTCGGCGAGCGCATAGCGTTCCGCGACGGAGGGCATTGCCTTCGGCGCGACGGGCAGCGACTGGGCAAGCACCGGTTCGACAAGAACCGACTGGGACAGGACAAGCGCTAGCAGCACCGGTCGGTGGATGGTCGTGGATATCATCATCATGCTCTTCGTCGTCCCGCAATCCCTTACGCCACGTCCCAGGTCAGCGGACTGGCACGTCAGCCAGCATCCGCAGCAGGACGGCGGCGAACTCGCGTGCCCGCTCGCCCACGCGACGATTGGTATAGGTGAGATGCGCTTCATAGCGGCGGCACAGATCGGGTTTGGCCGCCAGGAACAGCGCGGGGTAGCGAACCACCTCCCCGGCCTCGCGCGCGGGCGCTGCTTCCTCCCAAAGCCGCTCCAGCACCGCCTGGCTGCGGCGGTCGTCCTCGGCCGACCAGTCCGGCGTCGCCTCGATCTCCGCCAGATCGACCCAGCGGCGCAAGATGGCGGGCAGCGTCGACTGCCCGTTATCGGCGGGCCAGCACGCCGCTTCGCACATCAGGGTCGCCGACCGCTCCTGCCGATCCCCGGCGGGCGGCAGCGCCAGCACCGCTGCGCGGACCGTCTTCCAGCTCGTCCGGTCTGGAACATCCCCGTCATGGCTGCGCCGATGCAGCGCCCGCATGTCACCCAGCAGCGCGACCGCCGGGCCGGGACCATGTGCAAGCTCCGGCGCGTCGAGCAGGACGAGCGCCGCGCCGTTCGCCACGCGTGACAGGTCCGCACCGACCGGAATGGCCTTCAGTGCCGCGTGGAGAAAGGGCTCCCCGTCCGCCAGGGTCCGCACCCGCTCGGTCAGTGCCAGCAACAGCGCCGCCACGGGTATCGGCAACCCAGCCCGTGTCGCCAGCGCCTCCGCATCGGCGGGTGGTTCGGAGTCTTCGAGCATGCCCGACTTGACCGCCGGATCGCCATGAAACGCAGGGGTCACGCCGCCGCGTCCAGCATCGCCGACAGGCGGGCCCGCGACTGGACGCCGATCATGCGGTCGCGCATCTCCCCCCCGGAAAACAGCAGCAGGGTCGGCAGGGTCGAGACGGCGAAACGGTCGCGAAGGCCCGGCTCCTCCTCGACATTGACCTTCACGATGCGCGCCTCTTCGGCATGATCCTGCGCCAGATCCTCCAGCGTCGGCATCAGCCCCCGGCACGGGGCGCACCATGGTGCCCAGAAGTCCACCAGCACCGGCACATCCGCAGCCAATACCATATCGTCGAACGTGGCGACGGTCGCCACCTGTACGCTACTCACATCACCTCTCCCTGAATGTGATCATCCACCGCGACCGCCGACCATCATCGCATCGATGCGGATCGTCGGCTGGCCGACGCCGACGTCCAGCGTCTGCCCTTGCTTGCCGCAGGTGGCGACACCGTCGTCGAGCGCCAGGTCGTGACCGACCATGCTGATATGCTTCAACGCCTCGTGCCCGACGCCGATCAGCGTCGCGCCCTCGATCGGCGCGGTCAGGCGGCCGTCCTCGATCAGCCAGGCGGCCGTGGTCGAAAAATTGAACCGGCCGCTGGTGATGTCGACCTGTCCGCCGCCGAACGCGGTGGCATAGATGCCGCGCGAGACCGATCGCAGGATGTCGGCCGGATCGTCCTGGCCCGCGGCGAGATAGGTATTGGTCATGCGCGGCATCGGCAGATGCGCATGGCTCTGGCGACGGCCATTGCCGGTCGGTCGCGCGTTCATCAGGCCCGCGTTCAACCGGTCCTGCATCAGCCCGGTCAGGATGCCGTCGCGCACCAGCACGGTCTTCTCCGGCGCGGTCCCCTCGTCATCCATGCCGAGCGAGCCGATCCGACCGGGCAGCCCGCCATCGTCGATCACGGTGACGCCCGGCGCCGCGATCCGCTCACCGACCCGTCCGGCAAAGGCGGACAGCCCCTGGCGGTGATGATCGCCCTCCAGCCCATGGCCGACCGCCTCGTGGAACAGCACGCCGGGATAGCCGGGGCCGAGCACGATCGGGAACGTGCCTGCGGGTGCGGGTCGCGCGTCCAGATTGACCAGCGCCATGGTCGTCGCCTCGCTGACCGCGCGGGCGATCGCATCCTCGCGCAACCCCGACAGGTCGTGACGCCCGCCCAGCCCGCCAAAGCCGCGCGCGCGCCGTCCATTGGCCTCCGCGACGATGGTCAGGCGCAGCTGAACCATCGGCCGCACATCGGCACGCATGTGGCCATCGAGATCCGCGACGAGCACGACATGTTCGCTCGCCGACAGGTTCGCATCGACCCGAACGATGCGGGGATCGGCGGCACGCGCCAGCGTCTCTACGCGTTCGAGCAGCGCGATCCAGCGCGCCGCATCGGCGTCCGCCACCGGGTCGAGCGCGGGATACAGACCATGGTCCGCCGATGCCGCGTTCAACGTGATGGGTGCGGTGACGTGACCGCCACCGGCCCGGCCCAGCGCGTAAACGGTGTCGGACAGGATCGCCAGCGCCTCGGGCCGCATATCTGCGGAATAGGCGAAGGCGACCTCCGCTCCCCGAGCGATACGCGCGCCGACACCCTGGTTGATGCCGAAGCCCCCGGCGGTGACGCGGCCGTCCTCCAGCCGCCAGTTCCGCGAACTGCGCGTTTCAAAATACAGGTCGCCCAGATCGGCACCCCCGACCGCCAGCCTGCCAAGCGCACGCTCCACGTCTGTCCGGTCCAGCCCGGCGGGGGCGAAAATACGGGTGCTGGCCCGGTCCATCGCGGCGCTCGTCATGCGCGTCCTCCGATCTGCATATCGTCGACCAGAATGGACCCGGTACGCACCGCCCCCTGCCGTTCGCGGTCTCCGCCGACCGCCACGACGCGGCGCCACATGTCTGGCAGGCGACCGCCCAGCGTCACGTCGATGACGGGATGGACGATCTCGCCCCCCTCCACCCAGAAGCCGGAGACCGCCTGGGTCCAGTTGCCGGTCACCGGATCGCTGCCGCCACCCTGCAATTGCGTGACGATCAACCCGGTGTCCATCGCCTGGCGCATCGCCGCGGCGGTGCCGCCCGGCGCATGGCTCGACAGGGTCAGGTTCCACGGCCCGTCGGCATTGCCGGTCGAACGCATACCGAGCTTCCTGGCGGACCGGCTGCCGAGGAAATAGCCCTGGCACCGTCCACGCGCGATGATCGCGCGGCGGCTGCCCGCCACCCCTTCATGATCCCAGCCGCCGCTCGCCATGCCGAAGGGCTCGAACGGATCCTCGACCAGATCGAGATGGTCGGCGGCGATCGCCGTCCCCAGCGCGCCCGCAAGCCAGCTCGCGCGGCTGTGTTGCGCCTGACCGAACAGCGCCTGGGTCAGCGCATGAATCAGCGTCGGTGCGATCCGCGCCTCGAACAGGACCGGGGCGCGGCGCCCCGCGATCGAGCGTCCCCCGCGCTGTGCGACGGCGCGCTCCACCGCCTGTCGGGCCTGTGCCGATACCGGACCGAGCGCATCGAAGCGGCGATCGCTCGCCTGAGCATATTCGCGCACGCTCGGCCCGTTCGGGTCGTCCGCCAGCGCGGTCGCCCATTGGGTGTGGGTCGAGGCCGCGATCGACCGGCAAAAGCCCGCCGACGTCGCCAGCGCCGACAGATGATCGCTGGAGCCGACCGCCACTTCCCCCGCCCGCACGCTACCGCTGGCCTGCGCCGCGGCATCGGCGGTCAGGGCCTCCAGTTCCAGCGCACGCGCCATCAGGCTTTCAGGCGATTGTCCCGAATGGGCGAACATCTCCGGCGCCGGGCTGTCCCAGGCCAGCGTTTCGGGGTCGGCCAGCCCGGCATCGGCGTCGGGCTGGACCAGCCCGGCAATTGCATGCGCCTCCGCCACCACCCGCGCGATCGAGGCGTCGTCCAGCGCCACGGTGGAGGCCCCGCCGGTGCGGCCATCGCGGTACACGGTCAGCGACAGCGACTGATAGGCGTCGCGCACCGCGCTCTCCGCCACGCCGCCGCGCACCTTGATGCTGATGCCGCCGCCCGCGCGCACGGTGGCGGACGCCGCGTCGACGCCGAGCGCCCTGGCCTGTTCGACCGCCGCCGCCGCCGCGTCGCGCAGACTTGCCTCGTCGCGGGTGCAAAAGCCCGTCATTCCGTTTCCTCCGGGATCGTCGAACAGGCCGCCTGGCCGTCGGCGATGGTCAGTGCATGGCTGTGATAGCGGCGCAGCCGGTTGTCGTGGACCACGCTGACCAGCGTGATGTCGGGCAAGGCGGCCAGCAGTTCTTCGTGGAAGAAACGGGCATTGTCGGCATCTAGCGCGCTCGTCGCCTCGTCGAGCACCAGCAGGTCGGGGCGGTGAAGCAGGATACGCGCCATTGCCACGCGCTGCTGCTCGCCCGGTGACAGTTCCTCCTGCCACATCCGCACGGCATGCATGTGCTCGACATGCGCGGCCAGCCGGACGCGGGTCAGCAGCGCAGCGATGGTCGCGTCGTCATGGGCCTCGGCCGCATCGGGGAAACAGATGGCGGCCTTCAGATTGCCCAGCGGCAGATAGAGACGCTGCGGCACAAACATCACCGTGCCCTCGCCCTGCAACGTCACCGATCCCGCACCATCGGGCCACAGCCCGGCGATCGCGCGCAGCAACGTGCTCTTACCCGCGCCCGACGGTCCCTGCACCACCCAGCGCTCGCCGCGCCGCACGGTCCAGTCGCCGATGTCGAGCATCGCCTCGCCGCTGGGCCGGGCGATCCGCAGCCCCTGCGTCGCGATTGCGGTCGAGGGTCCGGCGTCGGGCCGGAAGGTGAAAGCGATCCCGCGCGGCCGCCGCGCATCGATCGCGTCGTCCAGCGCCTTCAGACGGTTGATGTTGGCGACCTGCTGGCCGATCCAGCTGAACTGCTGGACGAAGATGGACAGGTTCTGCACCATCGTGCCGAACGCATCGCGCGCGCCCATCACCTGGCCGAAGCTGATCGCTCCGGCAAAATAGCGCGGCACCAGCAGCATGATCGGAATGATCCCGCCGATCCGCTGGTAGACACCGTCACCCGCCTGGATGCCCAGCGTAGTGAGGATCAGCCGACGAAAATTGCGCCGGATCTGGTCGAAGGATTCGACAAGCGCGGCCTGCTCGGTCGCCACCGCGCCCGCAAAGCCGATCTGCGCGGCATTGCGCCGCACGTGCATCAGGTTACCACGAAAATCGGCTTCGACATGCTGCAACCGCATCGTCGCGCGGATGAAGGGGCGCCCGATCCACCCGATCACGAAGCTGCCGAACATGGCGTAAAGCACCGCGTACCAGACCGTGCCGCCGGGAATGGAGACGGCGGCACCGAACAGGCTGAACCGGATCGGCTCGGCCGTTTCCATCAGGATCATCGCGAAGGTGATGCTGCCGACGATACTGCCGACGAAGCCCAACGCGATGGTGACGACGCTGGGCATGTTGCCCTTCGTGCCCGTCAGCGCGCCGATATCGTCGGCGATGCGCTGATCCGGGTTGTCGATCATCCGCAACCGTTCGATCTCGGCATAACGGTTGTGCGACAGATAGCGCCCTATGTAACGATCCGTCAGATAGCGCCGCCAGCGGATGCCCAGCACCATCCTGATGAAGGTTTCGACCAGGCTGATCGACACCTGCAACGCCATGATGCCGAAAAACAGCATCATCAACCAGGCGAAGCGGCCTACCTCCCGCTTCTCGATCCCGTCGTAAAAGGCCTGTTGCCAGCGATTGGTCGCGACGAACAGATAGGTGGTGCCGAACTGGAAGCCGAGCAGCAGGATCACCGCGAACCACGCGAATTTCCAGTCCTTCGACGTCCAATAGGCCCCGACCAGCCGGAACGCATGACGCCAGCGCTCTCCGGCTGGTTGCGGAGGGGAAAGATGCGTCTCGCGACGCACCTCCCCGCTTTGTGTCGGTTGCGGCATCATGGCGGTTGCGTATCCCGTTCAGCGTATCGTTGGCTGCCGTCCTTACCGGAAGCGATAGGACAGCGTTGCGCGCACCGTCCGCGTCTCCTGAATCGGCAGATAGGTGGTGTTGTAGCTGATCCCGTAATTGCGCCGGTCGAACAGGTTACGGATGCCGATGTTCAGATCGAATTTCTGCCAACTCAGGAAGCCGTTGAGATCGATCTGGATGGCCGGAGGCACATAATAGGAACCCGTCCGCGTCACCGCCGCGCTCGACCGTCCGAACGCCCCCGCGCTGAGGCCCGCTGTCACGTCGTCCGACAGCTTGTGCCGATAGGAGGAATAGAGACTATAGGATTCGCGCGGCTGACCCTGTACCGTGTTGCCATACTGGCTGAGCGTCAGCACCTCGGGCTTGGCGTTCACATAGGAGCCGGAGATCATCCAGTTGGGCGTGATCTGGCCGATGATGCTCAGGTCGATGCCCTGCGACTGCAATCCCGGCGCCGCCGTCACATAGCCGGGATGCATCGGATCGGCGATGATCGCGACACTCTGGCGCAGCTTGAAATACGAACCTTGCAGCAGGACCTTGCTGTGGAACAGGTCGATCTTGACGCCCGCCTCGCTGTTGCGGGTCTCGACATCCGGCAGCAGGTTGCGATTGAAGTCCACCACCACCGTCGGCGTATAGCCATAAGCCAGCGTGCCATAGATGCTGACATTCTTCGTCACATCGAACACCGCGCCGAAATTGGGCGACGAGGAAGACCGGCCTTCGGAATTCGGCCGCCGGTTCGAGAAGAAGCGGATGTTGCTGCCGTAATCGTTACCGCGAACGCCCGCGACCAGCGAGAGCTTCCAGACGTTCAGCATATACTGGCCATAATAGCCGGTCTGGTGCGTCTTGGTGATATAATCCTGCTGGTCGATGGCGGGCAGCGGCGGCGGTGCCGGCGGCGTGAACAGATTATAGGGCGCCATGAACCCCTTCGACGCGCTGGCCGAGAGCGTCGAATTCTGGACATAGGTGCCGCCGGCGATGATCATGTGGCGCAGCGGGCCGGTCTTGAATTCGAACCGGCCATAACTGTCGACCGTGTCCAGCGAGATGGTGTTCCGGGCGTGTCCGCCATTCAACAGCACCGTGCCGGACCCGCTGAACACGGCGAACGGACCATAGGACGCCACGTCGGTTACGATGTCCTGATGCTGGCCGCGCACAACGAAGGTCAGCCAGTCCGTCACCTTCTGCGTCAGGTCGACATAGGCCTGCACCGTCTCGGTACGGGCACCCTGGTTCTTCTGCCCCCACAGCGGCTTGTCGAGGCTGACGTCGAACGGCTGGTTGGTATCGGGATTAAGCAGCGTATAGGGCGCCGCCGGGGTGAACTGGTCGCCCAGCGACACGCCCGCGATCACGTCGGTGGTCCCGTTCTTGAAGCGGATGCTGGGTGCGACAAGGTTGTCGCGAAGACCGGCATAACCGCCCCAGTTGCGATCCGCCTGGTTGACGCTGACGATCATGCGCGCGCTGACCGTCTTGCTGGAATTGACTGCGCCGAACGCGTCGCCGGTGAAGCGATACTGGCCGAAAGATCCCGCCTCGGCGGTGGCTTGGACAAAGGTGTCTGCGCTCGGCTTCTTGGTCACGATATTGATCGCGCCGCCCAGATTCTGCATCCCCGCCAGGATCGCGTCCGGCCCCTTCAGCACCTCCAGGCGCTCGACATTGGCGACCGGCTGGGTCGAGGCGCCCGCGACGCCCGTGGGCATGCCGTTGGTCAGCCCGCTGGTCGCGAAACCACGCACCGAATAGGTGACGCCGCCCTGCACGGTCGCCGTATTGACGGTCACACCGCCGACATTGCGCAGCGCGTCGAAGACCGACTGCGACTGCTGTTCTTCCATCAGCTTGCTGGAGATGATCTGCGCCGTGCGCGGCTGTTCGCGCAGCGACTTGCCGGTGCGGCTGGAGGTCGAAGTCGCCCGGACGAGGTAGTTCGTCTCCGCAGCATCGCGCCGCGCGACCACGAAGATGTCGTTGAACACCGCGAGGCGGCCGTCGCGCATCTCGACCGTCAGGCCGCTGTCATGCGTCGCCTCGCGGACCGCCTGCTCCGCCGTTCGGGCGGAGCGGACGGCGACGGAATTCTTGCCTCTCACCGCGTCGGGGTCAAAATCGACGGGGACGCCCGTCTCCCTGGAAATCTGGTGCAGCGCATCGGCGAGCGGCATTTCCGGCACCGATATGCGGCTGGATTGCGCCATCGCCGGTGCCGCGCCCGCGATCATCGACAAGGCGCTGCCCCCCACAGACAAAGACACCAGCATCAATCGTAGATTCTTCATCACCTGCCCCCTTCCCGTGCTGGCGAGATCCCACGATCTTCCATGCTTTGGACAAACAAGCCAAAGTCCCGTTTCGCGGGTATCCGCCCTGACGGTTGCCCATGATGATCCACGATCGGTTCTCAAGAACCGACCTTGCCCTGCCCGCAGGATCAGGATCACGCGCCTGCGGTAAATTCGGCGTCCCCTATATCCGACCTGTTCGGGTCGCGCTGGGTGCGTCCTCCTTCTGGAGAAACGATGCAAAGGAACAAGGATCAGGGCAAATCACTAATTATGATATATTCATCAGCCACATTGATGGCCGAAACAGTCACTCAGCAGGCCATGCCATTCGATGCCGGTCTTCAACGCATCGAGCACCCATTCCAGATACGGTGCACCGTCGAGATGGACCGGCCATTGGGCCGCAACAGGCATGGGTGACAGTTCGCCGGGCATAGGGATCAGCCGGATCGGCATGGTCGACGCATAATACTGCCCCGACCAGGAAGCGACCGTGGCGATCAGGTCGGTGCGTTCGACCAGCGCGGGGAGCATCGCATACATGCTGGTGCGGACCAGCACATTGCGGCGCGCCAGCAGGGGATGGTCGTGGATGCCCATATTGCCGTCCTCCATATCCTGGGACAGGGCGACGTGACGGCCGTTCAGATATTGTTCGACCGTCATGCGATCGCCCAGACTCGGATGATCGCGGCAGACCATGGCGGTGTGCGACATTTCGAACAGCGGCCGAACCGGCAGGGTCGGATTGACCATCCGTCCGGGCAGGATCGCAAGGTCGACACCGCGCTCGAACAGCGCCTCGACCGAACTATAGTTGAAGGGCACCAGTTCGACCCGCAATCCAGGCGCTTGGCGCAAAAGGCTGGGGATGGTGGTACGCAGCAACATCAGTTCGATTTCCTGGGGTGCCGCGATTACGATCACGCGCGACGTCGTGGCGGGGTCGAAATCCAGCCGAAGGTCCAGCACGTCGCCTGCCTCGCGCATGATGCGCATGATCCTGGGGCGCAGCGCCTCGCCCAGCGCGGTCAGACGGCGTTCGCCATGTCGGTAGACGACCAGCGGATCGTCGAAATTCTCGCGCAACCGCCGCAGCGCCATGCTCATCGCAGGCTGGCTAAGCGCGATCATCCGCCCCGCCTCGGTCAGGGTGGGCGCCCGCAGGATCGCCGCCAGCGCGTAGAGAAGGTTGAGATTCAGCCGCCGCAAAATCTGCTGAGGTGGCCCTCTGTCATCGCTCATTACGTTCCCGCCCCACTATCGTAGGCAGATCATCCAAGGCAGCGCGAAGCGTGTCAAACTGAGTAGCCCCTGGATTTCCGGACGCCTTGGATCCTAATTTTGAGGACAAGCGGCGATGATGGAGAAGCCTAATTTCAGCGATGAGTTCAAGCGCCAACGGCTACCCGGCGCCGTATCTGCTGACGCACAGCTGCCTGCCGTCGAAATGGGTCTTCCCCGGCCACCTCAACACCCGCAACGAAGCTGACCTGCTCCCCGGAAATCATGCCATTGGTAAGTTAGCTCGTCAGATGGAGACGAGCGATGCGGCGAGGCCGTTTTACCGAGGATCAGATCATAGGCGTGCTGCGTGAGCACGAGGCTGGCGAGAATACCACCTCGCGGCCTGTATCCCCACCGGGCCGGACCGGATGCGGCTGATCTATCGGCCGGGCGCAGGCAGTGCGGCTGGCCATTGTCCCAGCGCAAGCGCGCTGGCGGCGATTCCATGAAAAATCCCCGCCGGCATGGCCGACGGGGATAGGCATTTCGGGTCCTGGATCAGAAGTTCGTCGTGACCGAGAACTGAATGTACCGGCCATAGATATCGTAGAAATTGACCGGCGAATTCTGCCACCCGTTGATCGAGTAGGTATTGTTGCCGCCCCGCGCCGGGATGATCGGCGGGTCCTTGTCGAGCAGGTTGTTGATCGTCACGCCCAGCGTCATCCGCTTGGCGATGTTCACATTCGCCGCCAGGTCGAAATAGCTGTAATTGGGGATGCGCGCGAACGTGTTCTGGACCGTGCGACGCACGGTGCCGCTCTGGGTGGCCGAGATATAGCGCCAGTTCAGCGAGACCTGGAAGATCCCTTCCGCGCCGGTGAAGGTGCCGCGCAGATTGTGGCGCCACTTCGGAATGGGATTACCCACGCCGTCGCCGAAATAGCCGACATTGCCCGACTGGTTGGTGATCGAGGCCGCGCTGGTCACGAGACCGCCGTTGAAGTCGCTGGCAAAGGTGCCGCCAGCGACCGGCAGGTCGTAATGCGCCTGGAAGTCATAGCCGGTCGTGCCGATCTGGTTGGGCACGTTGAGCACCAGCGAGCTGACATAGCCCGAATTCGGATTGTTGATGTTGCCGAACAGCGTGCCGTTGCCGTTGCGCACGAACTGCTGGCACGAAATCCGGTTCAGCTCGGTCGGATCGGTCGCATAGTTGATGCAGTTGTTGACGATCGTATCCTGATCCAGCCCGACGATCTGGTTGGTGTAGCGGATCTCGTAATGATCCACCGAGAAGCTGAAGCGCGGCAGGAAGCTGGGCGTCAGCACCACTCCGTACGTCAGGGTGTTGGCGGTCTGCGGCCCCAACGCCGGATCGACTGCGCCGTTACGGTAGATACAGCCCGCATCGGGGCAGCGGATGGTCGTGCTGCCATAGCTGGCCGGGTTGAAGCCGGGCTGCAACTGGCACGCGGCCAGGCTGGCGAGCGGGGCACCGCCCGCGGCGGTCGACGCGCCGCAGATGTCGACGAAGTTCAGGCTGCGGGCGAAATTGATGTTCTCGGTTGCCTCGAACACGTTGGGCGCCCGCGAGGCGAAGTTGCGCGCCACGCGGAAGCGGATGTCGCGGATCGGCGCCCAGGTGCCCTCCAGCTTCCATGTGCTGAAGAAGGTCTTGGACGACGTGTCGTAGTTGGACGCGCGATAGCCACCGCTGAAGCCCAGCAAATGGGTCCAGGACTGATCCTGGATCAACGGCACCTGGATTTCGGTCGCCAGCTCCTTGGCGGTCTGGGTCCCGCGCGAGAAGGACGACGGGTTCGGCGTACCCTGGATGATCGTGTTATAATCGGCGCTGGTGAAGTTGTTGGCGATGTCGCGACGCAGTTCGGCGCCGAAGCTCACCTGCACGCCATCGGTCGCCAGTGGCGAGCGGATGCCGTATTTGCCCAGGTCGCCGCTGATATTGGCCTGCACGTCGAAGAAATAGCCGACATTGCGACGCGGCCCGTTGGGGCCATAGGCGAAGATATAGTTATAGGCAGCGGGATCGTTCGAATCCCCGCGGAAGATGTCGAGCGGCACGCAGTTCGGATCGGTGCCGTTGACCTTGGCCACGCAGGTCGGCACGCCGTTGACGTTGACGACGTTCAGAGCGCGCGCGATGTTGGTGCCGGAGGGTGCCCAGTTGCGGTTGATCGCGCTCTTGACCAGGCTCTTGGCCCAGACCCCGCCGACATCATAATGCCAGGCGCCAGCAAAGTCGCCGCGAACGCCCAGCGCCGCGCGGTTATAGACCTGCTCATAGTCGATCGTACGGGTCGGATAATGCTGGAAGCGATAACCGAAGTCGATCGGCACGGTCGCTGAGGTACCGGCCGCCGCGCCGCACAGCACCTGCGCCTGCTGCGCCGACATCAGCGGGTTGTTGCAGTTCAGCTGATAGCCGCCCGCGCCGTTGGTCCCCTCGCCGATCGTGGCGGGCAGGTACGTCCCCTGGCTGGTGTTGCGGGTGTACATGTAGCTGCCGTAGATTTCAGCCCAGTCGGTCGCCTTGAACGACAGGAAGCCGCCCGCATTGTACCGCTCGTTGGCGCGCAGCATCTGATAGCTGTCGTCCATGCGGTTCTGGCGGTCGGTGGTCGCGTCCTGCGTGTTGCGATACGGGCGGAAGACGCGGCTGCCGTCGCTGGCGTTGATCTGCGGCGTGCCCGGCGTACCGTTGTTCAGCCTGTAGATATAGCCGTAGCGCGAGTAGATCGTGCTGTCGCAGCTGAGCGCACCGTCGATCCCGTTCTGCAACAGGTGGCACGCCTGCGACGAGCGCGAATTGTACGGCAGATTGTCGGTCTGGCGATAGCTGAAATAGCCCGAGAGCGAGAGCCGGTCGTCGAACAGCTGCGTGCCCGCCGCCACGTTGATCGTCGCGCGCGCGCCGTCATTGGTCCAGCCCAGCGGGGTCGGGAAACCGCGTGATTGCGCGGTGTCGGTGACGATGTTGCGGCGATTCAGGTGATTGAAGAAGCCGTAATTGGCGTCGACCTGCACGCCCTTGAAGTTCTTCTTCAGGATGAAGTTGACCACGCCGGTCAGCGCGTCGGGGCCATAGACGGCCGCGGCACCGCCGGTCAGCACGTCGACCCGCTGGACGAGCGCGGGCGGGATCGAGTTGATGTCGGCCGCCACCTGGCCGCCGAGGCGCATGCCATCGAGCAGGATCAGCGCCGCCCCGCCCGAACCACCGATGTTGCGCAGATTGATGCGCCCGGTGCCGTTGCCCTCGTCATCGGCCTGCGGGGCGTAAGGTACGACCTGCGGCAGGCGGTTGAGAACATCCTCGATATTGACCGCGCCGCTCAGCTTGATCTCCTGCGCGGAGACGGCCTGGATCGGTGCAGCCGAGGCGAGGTTGGGATTGACGATGCGCGAGCCGGTGACGACGACGTCGCCTGCGGCCGTATCACCGCCCTGCGCCTGATCGCGACCGTCCGACCGGATATCCTCGCGCTCGGCGTTCTTGCGGCTCTCGCTCTTGGACGTATCCGACGTGCCGCCCGTCGTCTGTTGCGACTGTGCGGCGGCCGGAACGGCGCAGAGCGCCACCATCGCGCTGGTCGCAAACAATATTCCCGTGTTCTTCATGAACTCCCCCTTCTCAGTGATGATCGCGCCCCCGCGACTTCACCCTATGTCTTTTGAAGTCCGCCGATTTTTGGTCATCGGTCCGATTTTTCGCGAAGGCACCCGGCAATGACGGCGTTGCTTTCAGCCCGGCCTGGAATAGCAGGACCCGAATTCTGCGCCGTCATCACCGGGGACCATGCTTGCAGAAGGATCGGGGGCTTTCAATGGTATCCTACCAATGGCCACCATGTTCATTGCCCCAACCAATGCGCGATTATTATTTAATTTCATTAGCTTGTCTGATGAATAGACGTTTTCCGCATCGATTAAATAAATATGAAATCACTATTTTTTACTAGTCGATCGGCAAATTGGTATGCCCTGTCCGCATTGGTAATACTTGCGGCAAGCATCGATGAATGTTTCGTATTTTTAGTGCCTTACGCGAATTCGGATTAGCCGTATTGGCACCCCGCCTTCCTGACGGGATCGCGACGCTCCGATGCGCCGCCTGGCGCAGACGACTGCGGAAAATATGGACGCGCAGACGATTCGCATGAGGTCGTCCATCGGCGCCCACGCCGATGGGGCCGTGGAGCTATCCCGGGGTGGTGCTGCGCCCAGTCCCCTCAACCACCTCCCATGCGGGCGCGATGGAGATCAAGGGTCTCTGGTACCTGACCTATCACATCGCAGATGCGAAGGGCGGAGGCATTCCTGCCGTTCGGTTGCGATCGCCCCGAAGAGCTGGGACGACAGCGCCCCCCTCCCCGCCATCGGCCCGGCCACACCCACCGAGGCCCCTGTGCATTGTTCGAACACAGATCCACGGCAGCGGCTTGACAAGCAGCGGCACGAAGCCGTTGGCGTCGCGATCAAGGCGATCAGACTAGACGTAATCGCCAGTCAGATTGATGCTGTCCAAGCCAAGCGGCAAGAGCCGGGACAGCCTAGCCGCTCAGCTCCTGCTCGCCGATGATGCATATGACGCCGTACACTCGCGCCCCCTCATCGCTGAACGCGGCGCGGTGGCCGTCATTCCCAACACACCCCAGCGTGCCAGCAAAAATACATTCGAAAGCCAGCTCTGTTTCGAACACCACCTGTCGAGTTCTGCTCCTCCCGATCAACGCCATTCCACCGCGTCGCCACACGCTTCGAGAAAAACTGCGCGAACCTATCTCGCCATGGTCATTCTGGCCGCCACCATCCGACGGCTACCTGTCAAATGCGTTCGTATGGCAGTGAGCGAAACGCCGTTCGACGGGCTGGATCTGTCCTGACAGGCAACCGCATCGACCGGCCTGTTCGGCCGCGTGACTGGCTCGCTGCAAATCGCTTGCAAGTCTGCCACCTTAGCTCATACATTACGATTTAATGACACCCACCATCCCCGACACGTCACGGGACCGTCGAATAGAAGATCCGACAAATCTCTGGATTATCCATCCAGCGGCACGCTTTCTTCTGCCCTGGTTCATCGAGCGCGGAATCTCCGCCAATGCCGTTTCCCTGGCGGGGCTGGCTTTGGGCACGTCGGCGGCGCTGGCCTATACCCAGTGGGAAATGTGGCCATTCAGCTTTGTCGGCTTGCTGCTGTCGGTCTGCTGGCTTGTCGCCGACGGCTTGGATGGGATGATCGCGCGGGCGACAGGCACCGCCAGTCCGCTGGGGCGCGCGCTGGATGGGTTGTGCGACCACGGCGTTTTCATCCTGATCTATGTCTCGCTGGCCTTCTCCATCGGCACATTGGAAGGATGGGCACTGGCGGTGGCCGCAGGCTTCGCACATATGGTCCAATCCAATATGTACGAGAGCGAGCGAGCCCGCTTTCACCGTCGTCGCAATGCGGTGGCGACGATCGCCCGCCCTGCCCCCAGCCGCAATCCGCTTGTCCAACTCTACGATCATTGCTGGGGATTATTGGATCGCGTTGCCGCGCGGTTCGATCACGCACTGGGGCAGCACCGGGCTCCCTCTGAGCTTGCGGCAAGATATGCCGCTATGGCCGTCAGGCCCATGCGGCTGATGAGCCTGTTGTCCGCCAATGTGCGGGTCTATGCCATTTTCCTTGCCTGTTTTTTCGGCAATCCGCGCCTGTTCTGGTGGTTTGAGCTCATTCCGCTGAACATCGTCCTCATCCTCGGACTTTTCCAGCACCGCACTGTCGAAAACAGACTAACAGTGCCGGCAAATTCTTTTCCAGAAAATAAAAGGAATTAAACAGCAATGCCGGCCATAAATATCGCCATTATCGGGGTAGGAAACTGTGCCAGCTCTCTGGTGCAGGGGCTTTCCTATTATCGCGAGGGTGCAAATGAGACAGTCGGGCTCATGCATTGGGACCTGGGCGGTTACAAGCCGAATGATATCCGCGTCGTCGCGGCTTGGGATATCGATCAGCGGAAGGTCGGCAAGGACGTATCAGAGGCGATTTTCGCCAAGCCCAATTGCACCACCGTCTTTTGCGAAACCGTGCCTCCCACGGGGACCAAGGTCCAGATGGGGCATATCCTTGACGGCGTCGCCGAACATATGTCGGATTATGACGATCATCGGACATTCCTGATCGCGAATGAGAAGGAGGCGTCCAAAGCGGAAGTGGTCGCCGCCCTGCGCGAGACCAAGGCCGATGTGCTGATGAACTATCTGCCGGTGGGTTCGCAGGCCGCCAGCGAGTTCTATGCCGAATGCGCGCTCGAGGCGGGTGTGGCGTTCGTGAACAATATTCCCGTGTTCATCGCAAGTGACCCCGTATGGGCGGAACGCTTCACCAAGGCTGGCGTGCCGATCATCGGCGACGACATCAAGGCGCAGCTCGGCGCCACCATCGTTCATCGCGTGCTGACCGATCTGTTCGCCAAACGGGGCGTCAAACTGGAGCGGACCTATCAGCTGAACACCGGTGGCAATACCGACTTCCTCAACATGTCCAATCATCGCCGCCTCGCCTCCAAGAAAATCTCGAAGACCGAGGCGGTGCAATCCGTTGCTGCGGAGCGGCTGCATGACGACAATGTTCATATCGGCCCGTCCGATTATGTGCCCTGGCAGAATGACAACAAGATCTGTTTCCTGCGCATGGAGGGGACGATGTTCGGCGGTGTGCCGATGAACCTTGAGTTGCGCCTGTCCGTCGAGGACAGCCCCAACAGTGCGGGCGTCGCCATCGATATGATCCGGTGCGCCAAGCTGGCGAAGGATCGCGGTCTGGCGGGGCCGATCGACGCTGCATCGGCGTATTTCTGCAAGCATCCGCGTATTCAGATGACCGATGACCTTGCAGCGCAGGCGGTCGACGAGTTCATTGCCGTAGCGGCGGAATGATCGAAACCGGTATCGTTCTTGCGGCAGGCGAAGGCTCCCGCCTTCGCGCTGTCGCCCCGCTCAAGCCGCTCTGCCTGGTGGCCGGGCGGACACTGCTTGCCCATGCCGTGTTCGGCATGGCGCAGGCGGGGCTGGCCCGAACGGTCGTGGTAGTCGGCTATGAGGCAGAGACGATCGAAGCCTATGTCGCGGCGCAAGACTGGCCGATCAAAGTCGAAACGGTCCGGGTAGAAGATCATCGCGATCCCAACGGTTCGTCGTTGCTCGCAGCGGAACCTTTGCTGTGCGGTGAGGAAGCGATCCTTGCGATGTGCGACCATCTGGTCGAACCGGGATTCTATCGGCGAATGGCCGGTGCCGATACGGGCGGCGGTGCGTCGCTCGGTATCGACCGTCGGATCGATAGCGATTGGATCGATCTTGAGGATGTGACGTGCGTTCGGACGGACGGCGACCGCGTGGTCGGCATCGGCAAGGGCCTGGCGCTCTATGATTGCTTCGATACGGGCGTCTTCGCGGTTGGCCAGGGCCTCTTCGACGCACTGCGCGGATTGGAAAAGCCCTCTCTTACCGAGGGGATGCGGTGCCTGGCATCCGACCGGGCCGCTGGCATCCGCGATTGCAGCGATCTGGGATGGATCGATGTGGACGATGAGCGGGCATGGCTCATTGCAGAAACATGGCTCACCTCAAGTCGTCGTAGCGCAGGTGGCGCTTAACGCCCAAGCGGACAGCGGCTTGGCGGCCCCCTCCCAGTCTAACGCAAGCGCCGACACACACGCTGCATGCCGATCTTGAAGGGGTCGGCTCAGCGGCGCTTCAGTGGCATCAGACCCATCTGCACACGCCACTTCGGCCATTTCAGGGCATAGCCGTCGGCCGTGTCCAGATGTACAGCGCACAGCCGCCAAAGACGACGGCGACTATGATGCAGGCCATGGCAGTGGGATGCGCGGTCATAAGGAAGACGGCATAGCCGATCGCCATGCCGCCATAGGCCATCCCCTTGGCCCGGCGCCCCATGGCACCGTCGCGCCGCCACGCGCGAAGCGTCGGCCCGAAACGAGGATGGCTCAGCAACCGCGCCTCGAGACGGGGTGACGAGCGGGCGAAGCATCCCGCCGCTAGGATGAGGAAGATCGTGGTCGGCATCAGCGGCAGCAATGCGCCGACGATCCCCAGCCCGACGCAGAACAGTCCAAGCAACAGCCAACCGAATCGTATCGTCCGCCTGACACGGCTCCCCCGCCAAGCATCACGCAAAGCTGTCATCGGCCAGTGTCCGAACATAGAGGAAGGCGTCACGCGCACCGTTGAGCATCAGCGCATCGTCCACCTGATCCAGGTCCAGCGCATCCACGGCCGCCGTAAAGCTCTTCCAAGACTTGGCGCGTCCGTCCGGATGCCCGGCCAGATGACGGGCTCCGAAGGTTTCGTCGAGCCCCAATGCCACCGCGCGCTTCAACAGCGAGGCCGCGCCCAGCGTCGATCCCTCGGCGACCCACAACCATCCGATCGTCGTGGCGGGATCCAGCCGGGCCGCGTTGAACGGCGAAGGGAGGTCATCCGGCGGCGACCGACCGAGATCCGCCAGATCCTGCCGCACCTGATCCAGCCGCCCCCTGCCGGGCAGGTCCAGCGCCGGCGGGAGGGGCAGCGCCTTGCAGTAGAGCTCATGGATGGAGCGGTGAAAGCGATACTGCATCTCCAACAGCCGGACATAGTGATCGCGGTCCCGGAAGGGCTCGGCCGAGATGATCCGGTTGTCGAGCCCGTCATGCGCGCTTCGCGTGGCCTTCATCAGCCGCTGGGAGCGGGATATCGGGCGGGTTGGTATGGCCGCCGGGCTGCTGGAATGGGCTGGAGAAGCAAGCGGGTTCATGGCGATGTTCCTTGAACGAAGGGAAAGGATCAGCGGCGCAAGGCGAATTCGATCGGCACCTCGACGGTGACCGGATCGCCGGGAACGGCGTCATCGACGGCGGGCAAAGGCGCGGCGCGGCGCACCGTGTTCCGTGCCTCCATGTCGAGCAGCGGATATCCGGTGCCATGGACCAGTTCGACCGCGATCACCTCGCCTGATCGACTCAGGGTGATGGCAACCCGCGCGACGCCCTGTTGTCGCGTGGCCTCCGCCTGACGCGGATATCGGCGATAGCGTTTGAGATGGCCGAGCAGCCGTGCGCGCCAGTCCGCCGCAGCGGCGGGGGAGGTTGCCGCGGAGCTTTCGGCCGACTTCGTGCCGGATAGAGCCGATGGTGGAAGCGCGACCTCCTGCACCGATTGGGCAGGCGGCGCGGTGGAGGGCGCCGCGACCGATGACGGGACAGAGGTCGTGGGGACGGCCGAGGCCACCGATTGTGACGGCGGTTCTGCCGTCGGAAGCGGCGGTCTGGGATCGGCGGATGGCGGAACATGGTCCGATGGCTCCGGCTTATCGAGCCGAGGCTGCTCGAGATGCGGCTGGTCGAGTGGAATCGACTCCGCGACGAACACCGCCATTGGTCCGGCGTCGATGGCCGGGGTCGGCGGTGGGATTAACCGGATGCTGAGCAGTAGCACGCCGAGCAATCCACTCGCCACCAGCGCCGCCGTCCCGAACGCTCGCGCTTGCGCGGGCTGGCGATAGCCCGGGAGGGGTTCGTCAAAAGGCATGTTCCAGCCTGATGCTCGCAGCCGTGCGACGAAAGGAGTAGAGCCAGTCGACATTACTCATCACCCGATTGTGCTGAAGGAGGATGTTGGGCGTCAGCCCGGCGAAATGCAGCTTGGGCAGGCGCAGCACCGCGGTCAGGTTCACCTCGCGATCGTGGCGGACGGCGTCCAGCAATGCACTGTAGCTGCGGTAGTCACGCTGGCGGACCGATCCGATCACGGTCAGTTCGGCCCAGTCGGCAAAGCCGTGCACAACCCCCAGCCGCGCACCGACATAACGATAGGCGTTGGCACGCTCCGGCGCGCGCTTGTCGCCCGCTTCGACACCGCCGAACAGCGTCCAGCCGCGCGGACGCGACCACCAGCCGGTCAGGGTCGCTTCGGACAGCGCACCGTCGAGATCGTTAAAGCCCCGCCGATAATCGAACACCCGGCGCGCGATCTCCAGCCGCAGCGCGGTCGCTGGCGTCGGCGTGACCATCGCCTCGGCACGCAGGCCCGGCGCGGTATAGAGCAACCGGCTACCCAGTCCCGCCACGTCGATGGTCGGCGACAGGGTCAGGCTGCGCCTGGCTGTCTGGTGATCATATCCGATCTGTACGCTTAGTGTCGCCTGATTGAAGGCGCCGTGTCCGGGCCAGATATCGCCGTAGACGAACGCCCGGGCGAGCAATCCCCCCTGCCCCTTGAGCGCGACCCGGCGACTGAGGCTCCCCTCGATATTGAGGCCCACCGAGGCGATCGCAGGCGGCAGCGTGCGGTCGATCAGGCAAACGCCGTCCGCGCCGACCAGCAGACAGGTCTGGCTGGCGGATGTCTGATTGAGGTTACTGCTGTAACCCGGCCCGGCTGCGATCATGCCCTGCCATCCGTCGCGGCGCTTGAGCACGGTCAGGAAGGTGTCGACCGTCCGGCGGACCCCGGCAGCCCTTTCGCCTTGGCTGACCAGGTCCTGGCGGATCGCCGCAAATAGGCGCTTCGCCTCGCGATCCTTGCGGTTCTCGAACAACACGCGGCCGAGTTCCAGGCGGGCGGGCAGGAAGTCGGGCTGGATCGCCAGCAGGGCGCGATATTGCCGCTCCGCCTCGACCAGCCGCCCCTCGCTGCGCGCCAGGCCACCGCGCGCCCAGGCGACGAGCATCGGATCATGTCCGGTCAGCGTCCGGTAACGCGGCAGGAAGCGGCGGACATCGGACCAGTTCTTGCGCGCGACCGACAGATACAGCGCCCGGCCCAGATCGTCAGGGGTGTTGCCGACCGTATAGACCTGTCCGTCGATGGTGATGCGGTCGACCGGTTCGGTATGCTCGATCGCCGCACGTTCCTGCGGCGTGGTCCGGCGGTCGATGCCGGGATCGAGACGCAGGCGATTATCGTCGCTCCGCGCACTCTGGGCGGCGACGGCCGGAGCCAGCACGAGCGAGCCCGATATGGCAAGAAGAGGAAGGGTGGCGTTGCGCATCACGATCGGCACGGAACCGGGGCTCCCGCAAGGGAGAGACGAGAGCCCCAGCCCTTCGGCGTCAGTTCTTCGTGCCGCCGAACGCGGTGTCATGCTGGCGCGCACCGTCGAACTTGACGGTCCCGGCCAGCGCCGCGGCATTGGCGCCGAAGAACCGACCGCTCACCGCGCCGCCCGATGCGACGGCGGTTCCCGATCGGGTCGCGACGGCCCCGTTGCCCGTGAAGCTGGTCCCGATGATGCGGGCCGTGCCGATATCGACACCCGCGCCGGTCGAACTGTTGGCCAGGCTGCCGCTCAACGTACCCGACGTACCCGATCCGAAATTGGCGGTGAGCGTGCCGGTCAGCGCGCCCGTATTGCCGTAATCGCTGATCCCCTTGACCGTATAGGTCGCGGTGCCGCTGGTCGGCACGGTCGTGCCGCTGGTGTTGCCGACATAATAGACGGTGTGATCGCCCGCCGTGGCATTGCCCGTCTGCGACCATTCGCCGAACCACACATCCGCCGAGCCGACCCGCGCGAAGCGGAAGTCGCCATAGCGGCTATGATCCTGGGTGTTGCTGCTTGCCATGTTGAGATGGCGCACGCCGTTGAGATCGGGGACCGCGTAAAGGCTAAGTCCCTGGAAATCGACGCGCCGTCCGTCGGTGGCCGGCACGCCGATCCCGGCACGCCCTGACACATGGGGGCCGCCGTTCACATTGCTGGCGCCCACCGTCACTTTGCTGGGGTCGCTCGACCCGCCGGCGAACTGGGCCTGTGCCGTGCCGGCGGTCAGGACCGTGGCAAGGCCGGCGAGAAGGATGGTCTTCATCGTGATGGAGGTCATGCTATTACTCCTGCGGTTGTGTGCGCCCGATTGCTTCGGGCGCATCGATCCGGCCCCGCCATCCATGTCCGGCTTTCAGGATGGATCATGACGGCGGGGTCGAATTTCGGGATCGTCAGAAGCGGCCCGTCAGGCTCAGCCGAACGGTGCGCCCGGGGGCTGGCATCAGCGAACGGGTCAGCGGGTCCGCATAGTAACGATCGTTGAGATTGGTCCCGACCAGTTCGGCCGAAAAGCGATCGTCGAACCGGTATCGCACATAGGCGTCGGCGGTGACGATCTCGCCCCAGCTGAACGGCACGTTGAGCGAATAGACGTCGAGCTGCTGCTCGATCGGCAGGTTCGCGATCTTCTCGAACAGCGGATTGTTGTAGCGGCTATAATAGGTCAACCGCCCGCCCAGTTCGAGCCGCTTGTCGAAGAAGCGCCCGCCCATCGTCCAGTTGACCGTCTGTTCGGGGGTGGCCTGAGTCAGCAGAAAACCGTCCGGGAAACCATATTTGACGCAATTGGGGATGCTGCCAGTCTTGCGATCGGCCAGGGCGGCTGCGCTTTCGTCGCAGACCCGGTTGGTGGTCATGAAGGCCGCGCCAAGCTGGGTGTAGAAGCCGCCGGTGTCGATCCGCGCCTCCGCCTCGATCCCGGCGATCGTCTGTTCCTGGACATTGCTGAACTGGAGATTGGTGGATCGTTCGACCACATCGGTGATGTGGTTGCGGTAGAAGGTCAGCTTGAGGTCGGCACGCTGATCCGCCTGCGTCAGGTGCAACAGACTGCGCAGGTCGCGGACCAGCCCGACCTCATAGAGCCTGGCATGTTCAGGCCGCAGCGGCACGCCGGGGTTGAACGACGACGAGAAGCCCAGCGTGCTTTCGAACATGCTCGGGAATCGCCACGTCTCGATGTAGCGGGCATAGGCGCGCGTCTGTTCGTCGGCATAGACGGTGGCGGAGAGACTGGGAGCCCAGTGGTGGGCCGACCGGCGCGGTGCCGTGATCGGAACGGTCTCAACGATGTCCGACAGACGACAGCTTCCGTCGTTACCCGCGATGCTGTTGATCGCCCCGTTGAGGCAGGGATTGCCCGCGCGGCTGTAACGCCCCTGCGCATCTGGACGCCATGTCGGCCCCTTCTCCTCGAAAGAAATATTGTAGGGGTTGGCCAGGTATTCAGGCAACAACTCGGCAATCAGTGCATCGACCTCTTTCGGATCGACATCGGTCAACAAGCTGCGCCAGTATCGCTTGGCAATATCGGCGCCCGTACCGCTGACATTGAAGAATGATTCATATCCACGAAACATAGTCGAATTTAGGTTGGCATTTCCCTTGGCGATCTGGCTCCGCGCAAAATCGTCCACCGCCCAGTATCCGGCATAGCTCAGTCCCGCGTTCAGCTTCAGGAAGCTGGCGGGCCTCCACTCACCGTCGAGCCGGACGAGGAATTCCTCGCGCCGCCCTGCGCGCGGGAATTGACGCCACCCCTGGAAGCGCGCTGAATCATAGATGTCGCGCGACGCCAGCTTTTCATGCTGCCAGTTGCCACTCAGCGTCAGGTCGAAGGTCGAGCCGAACCGCATTCTGTTGCTGGCGTTCAGGCCATAGCGGTTGTTGATCGCATTGGCGCGGGCATTGTCGACGAGGATCGGATCGGCAAAGGTCGCGAAATTCGGCATGCCGCCCGAATTATAGGTGTCGCTCTTGGTATCGGTGGCCCAGAGATTGGCCTTCAGGTCGATCCAGCGGCTGTCCGGCTGCCACTTATATTCCCCATTATAGGCGCGGGCATGCACCTTGCTGAGCGGCCATTGGACATTGCCTTTGTCGATGGGGATGCGCGACGGCATGATCTCTCCGTATCGCGTCACGCTGTCGCGCAAGCTGACCAGCAGATACTGGTCGTCGGCGATGTGCCAGGTCGCCTTCAGCAGCACCGATTCCAGGTCGCTGGAGGTGTTGGGCACCTCGTTGCCCGGCGCGAAGGCCAGCGCCATGCGGCGGATGCGGTTCAGGTTGCGAGCGGGAAGCTGCGTCTGCTCATAATATCCCGGTGCGGACGTGCCGGAAAAATAATCGCCCCGTTCCCGAAAGGCATAGGCTCCGAACAGATCGAGCCCCTCGATCCGAAGCGCCCCGGCGACCCGCACCGCGCGATCGCCTAGCGAGAAGAAATGATTGTCGCCCCTGCTTCGCGGCACGACCACCAGTGAGGGATCGTTCAGCGCGAAGCTGGGCGAGTTTTGCTGGAAGCCCGGCACGGTGCGATAGTCGCGCCCCGTCAACAGCGTCGGCAGACGCGGAGCCGTCGAATTGTTGCCGCCCTCCAGCCGGACGTCGAGGCCGAAGGTTCGGCCGGGCCGCAGCACGTCATCGGCATCGAGCGTGTTGATGACGACCGTGCCGCCCGTCGAACTGCGGATATTGCCCTGATCGGTAGGGCCTCGCAGCACTTGGAGCCCGGAGATCAGGTTGGGATCGACATAGGCGCGGTTGCTGGCACCGTTATAACCGCGCCAGACGGTCAGCGCCTGTTCCGTCCCGTCGATCACCACCGGTACGCGACCGGGCCCCTGGATGCCGCGAATGCTCGGGTCCAGCGCGCCGCTGTTGCGGGCATCGCCGCTGAGGACGTTGACCAGGCCGGTCAACAGGTCGGACGTCGTGACGCCCTTGTACCGTTCGATCTCGGCGCGATCCTTGTAACCGCTGGCGAAGTCGGCGTCGAAGACCGCGTCATGGCCGCGCTCGGCGCGCGTCTTGGCGACATCATGCGGGGCGTCCTCGCCGTCCACCTGCAAGGCGTCGGTGACGAGCGGCGCTTTGGTCGCCGTGGCGCGCGCGGGCTGCTTTTGCAGAGTCAGCACGCCGCCCGCCAGCCGCCATTGAAGCCCCGATCCCGCCAGCAGCCGGTCCAGCGCGGCCGCGCGATCCATCCGCCCGACCACGCCGCCCGACCGCAACCCCGCGACCAGGGCGGCGTCGACCCCAAGTTGAAGATGCGCCTGCTGCGCGAACTGGGCCAGCGCGTTGCCCAGCGACTGCGCCGGGATGTTCACGTCGACGGTCACCTGCCGCGCCTGCGCCGCAACCGGCATGGCCGACATCGGAAACGTCGAGGCGGTCAGTAACAGCGCCAACCCCATCCGCTTCCCACGGAATGTCTTGTACCCGTTCGTCACCTGTAACCCCCAATTTGCAAGCTAGTATTGCTATTGCGTTTCGTTCGCATTCACGGGGTAGACGATGGTGCTTCAGGGTTTTTCGGAACTTTTTTTACTTTGGGTTGGAAAGTCGGCTCAGTCGGCGGTGACGACGGTAATCCATGGGGTAATCTGTCGCACCGTCACCCCATGCGCCCGACGCATCGCAGTCAGTGCCTGATCGGTATGGCGCAGGTCATAAACGCCCGTCACATGCCGGGCCATCCCCGCCCCGCCCGCCAGCAGCAACCCGTGATGCCAGGGACGCAAGGCCGCCACCACGTCGCGCAGCGGGCGATCGGTGACGACCAATTGCCCTTGTGTCCAACTCGCCATGGCGGAGGGTGCGGAGGTCGATGGCCGAGAGTGGCCCGCCGCACAGTCGATCGCTGCCATATCGCCAGATCGTAGATCGATGGGGGCGATGGCGCCGTCGCGACACATGGCGCGAACGCGCCCCTCCCGCACGGCGACATGCATCCCGTCATCGTCGTGTCGCACTTCGAAGGCGGTGCCAAGATCTGTCACCTCCGCCTCTCCCGCGAGAACTCGGAATGGATGAGCCGCGTCATGCCGCACCTGGAAAAAGGCTGTGCCGGACAGCAATCGCAACTGGCGGGACGGCCTGTCGAGCGTGATCGCGCTCCGCGCCGCCAAGGTGACGCGGCTGCCATCGGCGAGGCGCAGGACCCGCAATTGACCGGTTCCCGTGGTCACGTCCGCGAAGGCCAGCGGCAGGAAAGCCGATCCGGCGAACAGCCCGACGAAACAGGCCGCCATCGCTGCGGGCAGAATCGCTGTCTGGCGTCGAGCGAACCGGATCGGGCGCGCAGACGCCAACGCGCCGGTCTGCCGGATCAGGTCTCCAACATGATCGAGTTCCCGCCACGCCGCATCACAGGCCGGCTCCCTTCGCCATCGTTGGAATTCCGCCTGCACCGCACCATCGTCGGGCCGCTCCTGCAACAGGATCATCCAGTCCGCCGCTTCGCGTCGACAGTCGTCGCCGTCATTCATCCCGCCGCCTTTCTTCCGTGGAGTAGGGACGAACGGGAACGGGCATTTTTCAGCGTGTCCGTCAGTGTCGGCTCGATCGAAGGCATTTGCGGCACCGCTCGACCCCTTCGATTACCAAACTGTGAGCGGTGGTGACCGAAACGCCCAGTTCCGCAGCAATCTCGCGCAGGGGTGCGCCGGATAGACGATGAAGCTCGACCGCGCGACGCATCCGTGGCGGCATCCGGGCCAATTCCGCCGCGACCAGGGCCAGTTCCTGCCTTGCCATCAAGGCACGGTCGGCCCCTTCGGCATAGGCTGCCGGCATGTCCGGATCGTCGCCGACCTCGCATGCCAACACCGTTTCGCGCCGTTGCCGCTGGCGATATTCGTCCAGCGCCAGATTGCGCACGATCCGGCGGATATAGCCTACCGGCTCGACGATGTCGGTGGCGGCTGCATTCTGAGACAGGCGGATCCAGGCTTCCTGCACCACATCCTCCGCCGACGCCCGATCCCCCGTCATTCGCGCCGCCTCAGCGATGAGCCGTCGGCGCTGACTGGAGAAAAGAACCAGAAGGCGAGCGGGCCGCAGCATCAACGGCCGCCAAGTGTTCCATAGTAAGCCGAGGAGGCCCAACGCCCTCCTGCCTCTTGTCCCGGCTTCGTGACGATCAGCACGCCCTTCGGGTTATCTGTCCCGCCAAGACGACGCCGATGGGCGACAGGCGATGCCGAGACGACCGAAACGTTGATGCGCTGATCCTGCATGCTTCCTCTAGCGTGACATACGTCGCGGCCCCCGAGTTCAGGGCCCGAGCCTGCTATTCTGCATGTTACTGCGAGTCAATCTCATTAACTGCTACGCTGCCTTGGATGCCGCCACCTCTATCCAATAACCGGCTGTCGACGCGGACTATCGAGATAGATGAGGCCGGGATACGGCCATGCGCAGGCCGGTTGCAGGCGAACCGATCGGGCAGCTCAGTTTAGTCGATCGCGTAGGCATCGGTCGCATAAAGGCCGATCAGTTCGTCCTCGGCACCGATCACCACGACGGCGCGGACATGATCTGCTTCGGCGGGCGTGTCCGCGATCCGGCGACAGAGATTGTCGACATGCGTGGTGCCAAAAAGACGAAGCCACTCGACAGGATCGAGTGGCTCCATGGCGGAAGACTTTGCCTCGCTTGCCGCCGTCTACGATAGCGCCGACCTGATCCTGAAAGCCGAAAAGGGTTAAAAGCCGCCGCATTCAACCGTCCCACCTGCGATGTCACAACCGGACGGCTGTGTCGCCAGTGCCGGCGAGAACCCTGCAAAAACGCGCTTAACATTTTTGCTATTGATTAGCATTATGGTTGTTTGTAGCCCCTCGAAAAAGAGGGGCCACCATGAAACTGATCGCTTACCTGCTCTGCACCGGCACGTTGGTCGCTGCGACACCAAGCCTTGCGCAACAGGCGACTGCCGCCGCGCAAGACGGCCAACCGGGCGACATCATCGTCACCGGCGAGAAGTCGAACCGGACGCTTCAGGACACGACGACCAGCGTCGCGGTCACGACGCCGGAGCGCATCCGGCAGGAGAATATCCTGACGATCCAGGATATCTACAATCGCACCGCCAATGTCTCGGAGACCTATGGCGCCTCCGGTTTCACCATTCGCGGGATCAACAATCAGGGCGTGGGTGCCGGCGGCAATGCGGACACGGCGACCGTGTACGTGGACGGGGCACCCATCCCCCGTCAGGCGCTGTTCGGCGGCCCCACCGACCTCTGGGACATCGATCAGGTCGAAGTCTTCCGCGGGCCGCAATCCACCATCCAAGGCTTGAACGCGCTGGCGGGCGCGATCGTGCTGACCACGCGCGATGCGTCCGTCACCGACTACAGCGCCGATGGGCGTATCCTGTGGACGGACCGCAACGACCGCACCTTCTCGGCCGCAGCGGGCGGTCCGTTGATCCGCGACGAGCTGGGTATTCGCGTCTCGGCAGAGCATCGGGCCGACCGTGGTCTCATCCGCAACGTGACCCGGGGTGGGTATGACGACAGCCTGCGCTCGCTGAACCTGCGCGGCAAGCTCCACTGGACGCCGCGCGCGCTCCCCGGTCTCGATGTGACGGCAAGCTATAATCGCGTGCGGCGCGATGGCGGCTTCCTCTACGAATATACCAATATCACCACGCCCGACTTCTATGATCACCGCCGCTCGACCAGCGACCAGCCCAATCGCGGTCATGTCCGCTCCGACATCGCGGTGCTGAATGTCGGCTACGAGATCGCCCCTCGCCTGCGCCTGTCGAGCGTGACCTCGTTCAATCGGACGGCCACCCTGGCGCAAACCGATGCGGACGGCACGGCCGCCGATGTGCAATTCATCAGCAACGACAGCCGATACCGGACCTGGACGCAGGAACTCCGCCTCAATTATGATGGCGAACGGCTGAGCGGCGTGTTGGGCGCCTGGGCCTATCGGCGCTCCGGCGGGCTCGACGCCAACAACCGCCTGAACATCGCGACGCCCGTCACCACGATCGTCGGACTGTTGCAAGGTGGCGGCTTCCCGGCCGCTGCCGCACGGCAGATCGCAACCGCCTATGCCACCGCGCTGCCGCAGATACCGGTCCGTTACATCGCCGATCAGCCCTTGCTCGTTAGGAACGCCGCGCTGTTCGGCGATGGTCGCCTGCGTGTGACCGATCGCCTCTCGCTGCTTGCCGGATTCCGCTACGATCATGAGGACAATCGCTACGGCGCGGAAACGATCGCCACCTTCAACGGCACATTGCCCAATCCGGCCGCGTTCGGTGCAGCGGGCACCCCGCTCAACCTGGCGGTGACCGCGATCAATCGCGGCGTGCTCGGTCTGGTCGCGCAGGCGGCTTCGGCGCGGGCCAGCAACGCGCGCAGCTTCGACGCCTTCCTGCCGAAGGCCGGCGTCAGCATGGAGTGGACGCCTGACCTGACCACCGCCTTCACCGTGCAGCGCGCCTATCGCTCGGGCGGGTCGAGCCAGAATCCGGCGCGCGCGACGTTGGTCGCCTATGATCCGGAATATAGCTGGAACTATGAGGGATCGCTGCGCTCGCGCTGGCTGGGCGGCAGGCTGACGGTCAATGCCAACATCTTCTACGTCGATTGGAAGGACCAGCAGACGACCGCCTTTTTCGGCCTCAACGCCTATGACTATAATACGGTGAACGCCGGTAAGTCGCACCTCTATGGCGGGGAACTGGAGGTGCAGGGCCGCCTCAATCGCATATTCGACGCCTATGCCTCGGCGGGCTATGTCCGGACCCAATATGATCGTTTCGACCTGCCCGCGGGTTCGACCAGCACGGTCAACCTGGCCGGATCGCAATTCCCCTATGCGCCCCGCTGGACGCTGGCAGCCGGGATCAACGGTCGTGCCGGTGCCATCGTGGGCAACATCAACGCCAATTATCGCAGCGGCGTCTATACCGATGTCGGCACCACGCAGGGCCAGTCGCGCGTCTCGGCGCGCACGGTGGTGAATGCGCGGCTGGGCTATGACGCCGGTCGCTGGACGGTGTTCGCCTTTGCCCGGAACCTGCTGGACGAGGATTACCTCCAATACCGCACCCCGGACGGCAACCGCGCCATCGTCGGCGATCCGCAGACATTCGGTGCCGGTCTGGAACTGCATCTGTGACAGCCCTGGCCGCGCTCGTCGCCGTCATCGGTGGAGTGGCCGGTGCCACGCTGTTGCGGCGCGCATGGGCGGATCGGCAGCGCGAGCGTGTCGGCCTGATCGTAAGCGGTTGGGCGGTGCTCGTCGGCACCGTCCTGTTCGATGCGGCGTGGGTCGGCTGGGTCAAGGGAAGCGCGCTTGCCGTGGCCGGGATCGGCCTGGCCGCGCTGATCGTCGTGGTCCAGGGGCGAACCGTCCGTGCGGCGCGTGCCGGGCGAAGCGCGAGCCTTGCGCCCGAACCGCTCGAAGGACCATCGAAAGCGTGGCGCGGCTGGCTGAAGGCGCTGCTGGCCGGGCCGCTCGGCATGACTGCGGCCATGGGGATCGCCTTCTGCTACGCGACCTGGGCACCCGGCGACCCGCGAACCCGGATCATCATCGGCGGCCTGCTGATGCCGGTCGTCTGGGCGCTCGCCATGACCTGGACGCTCGCCGATCAGCGGCTCCTCCGTTCGCTGGCCGTTCTCCTGGGAACAACGGTCGCGGGCTTCACCCTGGCCGCAATGCGGGGCCTGGTATGAAAAACGCCGGTAAACAGGATGCGCCACGAGGCTGGCCATTGTCGCCGGGCACCGTGCGGGCGGTGCTGAGCGGCCACGGCATCCTCGGCCTGGCCTTCGCCGCGATCATCTATCTCGTCTGCCTGACGGGCACGCTGGCCGTCTTCGCCCATGACATAGCGCGCTGGGAACAGCCCGATGCGCCCTCGACCACCACGCTCGTTTCCGGCGCGCTCGACCGGGCCGTCCGATCCGCGCAGGCGAGCGGACCCGCTCATGCCACGCTATACGTCTCGTTGCCCTCGAGGGAGGAGGCGGAGGCGGGCATCATCGCCTATACGCCCGCGCTTCACCGCGAATGGGCGGCGGACCGGAACGGCACGCTGACCGAGCGACGAACGCCCATTGCCGACTTCCTGGTGGACCTGCATGTCGCGCTGCATCTGCCGCGCGCCTGGGGCGGTTTCATCGTCGGGCTGACCGGCGTGGCGCTGCTTTCCTCGCTGATTTCGGGCATCCTTGCGCATCCGCGCATCTTCAAGGATGCCTTCCACCTGCGACGGGGTGGCGCGCGACGGTTGCAGGAAGCGGACATGCACAACCGCCTGGGCATATGGGCGCTGCCATTCCATGTCGCCATCGCATTGACCGGCGCGCTGCTCGGCCTCAGCACGCTGATCGTGGGCGTTCTGGCAATGCTCCTCTACCGGGGCGACACGGCCAAGGTCTACGGGCTGTTCACGGAAGCGCCGCCTGCCGCGAACGCCACGACGGCACCGCTGCCGCCGCTGGAGCTGTTGCTGGCGCAGGCCAGGCAGCGAAGCGGTCGCGCCGAACCCATACAGATCATCATCGAGCGCGCGGGACGTGCAGACGCGCGCATCACCGTCACCTCCCGACGTGATCGCCTGCTCGTGCCGCAGGATATGACGATCTTCGACGTGCGGGGCAGGGTCGTGAAGGACCAGCATCCGGCCGACCTGGCGCTCGGCACCAGGATGCTGGGTGGGATCGGCCAGCTTCATTTCGGATGGTTCGGCGGTCTGCCGGTACGTCTGCTCTACGGCTTGCTGGGGCTGGCGCTCTGCATCGTCACATCGAGCGGCGTGACGATCTGGCTCGCACGGCGTCGCGATCGGGGCCGCGCCGTACCACTGTGGGAACGGTTGTGGGCAGGCGTCACATGGGGGCAACCCCTGGCCTTGGCGCTGACGGGAATCACCGGATTGGTCGCTCCCGCGCAAGGCGGCTGTCTAGTCTGGGTCTGGTTGGCAATAACGGCGGGCTCACTGATCATCGCCGGTGCCGCGAAAGGGTTCGATGCGTCGAACGGCGCTGCGCGAGTTCGCCATCTGGCCGCAATCAGCATTCTTGCGCTTGCCTTGGTCTATCTGGTCACCCGCCAGCCAGGCTTGTCGGGAATAGCCGTGGAGCTTGCGTTGCTGGCAGGCACCGGGCTGTTGTTCCGGCATCCGGCTACCAAATACCGGCGGGGAGGACAGACCGCCGGGTAACGGCAGGGTGCCGCACGCCCTGCCCTCTACACCCAAATTGATGCCCGGTGTCACAACCGGGGGCTGACACGGCATGCAATGCACGGTTCTCCGCGAGTTCACAGGTGTCAAAGTGTCGGGTTTTGGGATCGGCAGCGATGCGCTTCGATCACCGAAACGGCGTCCCACATTCGACGGCAAGGCACCGCGCAAGGCATTGCCGCGTAGCAAGGATGGCAGTGAAGCCAACCGAACTCCCCAAGAGGATTGAGGCCTCGCGCGGTTCTCCAGAGCTTTCCTTGCTGTTCTCCTTCATGCGCCGCACCTGATCCGCCGATATGCCCAGCCGTCGCGCGCGCCGTATTGGCAGGGCCGCCTCAGCCCCGGCGTATCGGTCGTCGTGTCCACCGCTTTCAAAATTTGGAGCCGAGATTTTCGCTCTGACCTCACCCGATGCTATTGCCGCACTTTGGTCCTACCAATACCGCTCAAACATGCGAAAAGTTACTATGGTGACGATTGAATTATGGTGGTACACTTCTCGTAGCTTGGAAATATTGGTTGGACCAAAATGAGCATGACCTTCTCTCCATGGCGAAACCCCGGCGCGGGCTTGCCCGATGCAGGCTGATACCCTGACCCGCCACAACAGCGGAGTCGTCGACCATATCGTCCGGGCGATCGAGGCGCTGATTGCGGAAGACCAACTGGCCCCCGGCCAGCGACTGCCCTCCGAACGCGCGCTGGCCGAGCGGCTGGGCACCTCGCGCGGGAGCTTGCGGGAGGCGATCCAGCGGTTGAGCGCCCGGGGGCGATTGTCGGTCGGAAAGCGGGGCAGCGTCATCGCCGCCCCGGTCGCCGAACATTGGGCGCAATCGACCATCTCGACGAAACTCGCCCCGTTGCTCGCGACCGATGCGGGGTACGCGCGCGATGTGCTGGAGACGCGGATGGGGCTGGAGCGGCAGGCGGCCTATCAGGCGGCGTTGCACGCATCGCCCGAGGATCACGACCGGATCCGGCGCAGCTTCGACGCGATGCAGGCCAGCCATGCGGGAGGCGATCCGATGGCCGAGGCGCAGGCGGACGCCGCCTTCCACCTGTCGATCGCGCAAGCGTCGCACAACGCCGTGCTCTATGCGGTGATGTCGAGCATGTTCGAGCTGCTGCGCGCCAGCATCTCCGACAGCCTGGCCAAGCTCTACACGGTGCCGCACACCCGCGAACAGCTGGCGGAGCAGCATCGCCGCCTGATGGACGCGATCCTGGCGGGCGACGCGGACAGCGCCCGCGACGCTTCGGACGACCATATCGGCTTTATCGAGGCGACGATCCGCCGGGTCGACGAGGAGCAGGCTCGCGTGGCACGCGCCTCGGCCCTGCATTCCTCCCTTCATGCACAGCAGGAGCATCGGGCGTGATCATTTCCGCTCCCACCGATTTTCGCGAGGCCGCACGGCGCCGCCTGCCCCCTTTCCTGTTCCACTATATCGATGGCGGCGCCAATGCGGAGCATACGCTGCGTCGCAATGTCGAGGACCTGGCGGACATCGCGCTGCGCCAGCGGGTGTTGCGCGATGTGGCCGAGTTGCGGCTTGATACCGCATTGTTCGGGCGGACACTGGCGATGCCGGTCGTGCTGGCGCCGGTCGGCCTGACCGGCATGTATGCCAGGCGTGGCGAGGTCCAGGCGGCGCGCGCCGCCGCGACGGCGGGCGTGCCCTTCACCCTGTCCACCGTCTCGGTCTGCCCGATCGCCGAGGTGCAGGCGGCATCGTCCGCGCCGATCTGGTTCCAGCTCTACGTGCTGAAGGACCGCGGGTTCATGCGCGACGCGCTGGAACGGGCGCAGGCGGCGGGCGTCGAGACGTTGGTCTTCACCGTCGACATGCCGGTGCCGGGTTCGCGCTATCGCGACCGGCATTCGGGCATGTCGGGTCCCAACGCGGCCTTTCGCCGGATGGTCCAGGCGGCGACCCATCCGCGCTGGGCATGGGACGTCGGCCTGCGCGGGCGACCGCATGATCTCGGGAACATCTCGGCCTATCGCGGCATGCCGACCGCGCTGGAGGACTATATCGGCTGGCTGGGCGCCAATTTCGATCCGTCGATCGCGTGGCGCGACCTGGAATGGATACGCGACCTCTGGAAGGGCTCGATCGTCATCAAGGGCATCCTTGATCCGGACGATGCGCGCGACGCGGTACGGTTCGGCGCGGATGGCATCGTCGTGTCGAACCATGGCGGACGCCAACTCGACGGCGTGCTGTCCAGTGCCCGTGCGCTGCCCGCCATTGCCGATGCGGTCGGCGGCTCGCTGAAGATCCTTGCGGATTCGGGCATCCGTTCGGGGCTGGACATGGTACGGATGATCGCACTGGGCGCGGATGCAGTCATGATCGGCCGCGCCTTCATCTATGCCCTGGCGGCGCGCGGCGAAGCCGGGGTCGCCGAGCTGCTGACGCTGTTCGCCACGGAAATGCGCGTCGCCATGGCGCTGACCGGGGCGAAGTCGGTCGCGGACCTCGATCGCGGAGCGTTGGCGGCATGAGCGCCCCGACACGGGATGCGGAGCTGATCGACGCGCTGATCGCGATCGTCGGCGCGGCCGAGGTGCTGACCGATCCGGCCCGCACGGCGCGCTTCCGCACCGGCATGCGCTTCGGCAACGGCCCGGTCGCCGCGGTCGTCCGCCCCGCCACGCTGGTCGAGCAATGGCGCGTGTTGCAGGCCTGTATCGCAGCCCACGCGGCGGTCATCATGCAGGCGGCCAATACCGGCCTGACCGGCGGATCGACGCCGGACGGTGACGATTACGGGCGGCCGGTGGTGGTCATCAATACGATGCGGATCACCGGGCTGCATCTGATCGACGCGGGGCGGCAGGTGGTCTGCCTGCCCGGCACGACGCTCTACGATCTGGAGCGCGCACTGGCACCGATCGGGCGCGAGCCGCATTCGGTGATCGGGTCGTCCTGCATCGGCGCATCGGTGTTCGGCGGCATCTGCAACAATTCAGGCGGCGCGCTGATCCGGCGCGGACCGGCCTATACGGAACTGGCGCTGTTCGCACGGGTCGACGCGGCGGGACGGCTGCATCTGGTCAACCATCTCGGCATCGCGCTGGGCGACGATCCCGAAACCATCCTCGACCGCGTGGAGCGCGGCGACTTCACCGCCGCCGACATCGCGCACGACCCGTCCCGCGCCGCCTCCGACCATCGCTATGCCGAGCATGTCCGCGCGATCGACGCTCCCAGCCCGGCGCGGTTCAACGCCGATCCGGGGCGGTTGTTCGAAGCGTCGGGCAGCGCGGGCAAGGTGATGCTGCTCGCGGCCCGGCTCGACACCTTCGCGCGCGACGCCGACACGGCGGTCTTCTATATCGGCACCAACGCCCCCGCCGAGCTGGAGGAGCTGCGCCGCGACATGCTGGGCGGGTTCGCCACCCTGCCCGTGTCGGCCGAATATATGCACCGCGACGCGTTCGACATCACGGCGGTCTATGGCAAGGATATCTTCCTCGCGATCCGCCATCTGGGGACCGACCGCCTGCCCGCGCTGTTCGCCATGAAGGCACGGGTCGATGCCCTGGCCACCCGGCTGCGCGTGCTGCCCCGGCATTTCAGCGACCGGGTCATGCAGGCCGCGTCCCGCCTGTTCCCCAGCCATTTGCCGGCGCGGATGATCGACTATCGCCACCGGTTCGAGCATCACCTGATGCTGCGCACCTCGGGCGACGGCATTGCCGAGACCCGCGCCTATCTGGCGGCAAAATTCCCGAGTGCGACCGGCGAGGTATTCGAGTGCACCGCGGACGAGGGCATCAAGGCCTTTCTCCACCGCTTCGCCGCGGCGGGGGCCGCGATCCGCTACCGCGACATCCATTCCGACACGGTCGAGGATATCGTCGCGCTCGACATCGCGCTGCGGCGGGACGACCGTGACTGGTTCGAGACATTGCCGTCCGCGATCGACGGGCAGATCCTGCGCAAGCTCTATTACGGCCATTTCTTCTGCCATGTGCTGCATCAGGATTATGTCGTGGCGAAGGGGTACGATCCCGCCGCCCTGGAAGAGGCGATGCTCGTCCTGCTCGACGCGCGTGGCGCGGAATATCCGGCCGAGCATAATGTCGGTCATCTCTATCACGCCAAGCCGTCGCTGGCCGCGCATTACCGCGCGCTCGATCCCTGCAACTGCATGAACCCCGGGATCGGCAAGATGACCAAGCGCCCGCATTGGGGAGCCTGATCATCACAGTTGCCCGCCTCGAACAGGCCGTCAGCCTGCTGGATACCGCAGCCAGAAGGGCCCGGCGGCGCGCCACCTGACCTTTCCTCGTCACCATTTGCACGGGAGCAGCGGCTTTTCGATCCGATCGCCTGCCTCTACAGGCGCACTCCCAAACCGATCCCGAACACCAGCGGGTCCAGCGATACGTTGACCCGCTGGCGCCCCAGCGCCGCCGTGTCGAGGCGGGCGTTGGTGTCGATATCGATGTACTTGACGTCGAGGTTCAGGAAGACCCGACGGGTAATGTCGACATCGATGCCCGCCTGCGCCGCCCAGCCTATGCTATCCTTGAGGTGTACCCTGGTCGGCCCCACCGCCGTCTGCAGCCCGTCCGACGCAGCCTCGTTCCAGAAGATCGTGTAATTCACGCCCGCCCCGACATAGGGGCGGATGTGCTGCGTCGGCGTGAAATGATATTGCACGGTCAACGTCGGTGGCAGGACCCAGGTGGAGGCGAGCTTGCCGATGCTGCCGGTCGTGCCCCGCACCCCGCTGACCGAATGCTTGGTGGTCGAGGCGATCAGTTCGACGCCGATATGGTCGCTTGCCATATAGGTCGCGTCGACCTCCGGCATGACGCTGTCGTCAACCTTCACCGGCTCGCCGGGGAAGCCGGGCAGGATACTGCCCGACCGTTCGTTGGGCGCGACGAGGATGGCGCGGGCGCGGAGCAGTACGTCTCCGCCGCGGACCCCGACCCGAGGGTCGTTCCCCGCGATATCCTGCGCCCATGCCGACGTCCCCATTCCCGTCGCGGCGAGCGCGAGCAGGACGGCGGCGGTTCTGGTAACGGTCATCGCTAGTCTCCTGTTGACGTACAGGAGGTCCGGATAGGAAGTCCCTGGCCACGCCGCCTTGACCATCGACAAGCGCCGGTTTGACGGCGGTCAAAGGCCCGCACGCGGCGTCGGGGCACGACATGGGCATGTGGCCCTATCATCCCGATCTGCTCGCCCGGCCCGTGCCGCGCTACACGAGCTATCCCACCGCCGCCGAGTTCGGCGACCATGTGGGTCATGCCGACATGGCGGCGGCGCTAGACGCGATAGGTGCAGACGAGATCGTGTCACTCTATCTGCACATCCCCTATTGCCGGGCGATCTGCTGGTATTGCGGGTGCAACACCGGGGCGGCCAACCGGACGGCGCGGCTGGATGCCTATCTCGCGCGACTGCATGACGAGATCGATCTGGTCGCCGCCCGGCTGTCGGGGCGCGGAAGGATCGGGCGGATCGCCTTTGGCGGCGGGAGCCCCAATGCGATCCCACCTGCCTCCTTTGCCGCACTGGTCGCCCATCTCCGCACGGCCTTCGCCAGCGACGATGCGATACTGTCGCTGGAGATCGACCCGCGCGGCTTCGACGCGGATTGGGCGGGTGTCATCGCGGACACCGGCGTCGCGCGGGTCAGCCTGGGCGTTCAAACCTTCGACCCGAGCCTTCAGGCTGCGATCGGCCGAGTCCAGCCACGCGACGACATTGTCCGCACCGTCACGCTGCTCCGCGCCGCCGGGGTCGGATCGATCAACATCGACCTGATGTACGGCCTGCCCGGTCAGGACGATGCGGCGCTTGGCGTAACGCTCGACGAGACCATCGCGCTGGCCCCGGAACGGCTGGCGGTGTTCGGCTATGCGCATGTGCCGCACCTCATCCCGCGCCAGCGCCGCATCGACGCGACCGCGCTTCCCGATGCGACGGCACGCTTCGGCCAGGCGGCGCTGGCGCATGACCGGCTGACGCGCGCAGGCTATCGGGCGGTCGGCTTCGATCACTTCGCACGAGAGCATGATCCGCTGGCGCGGGCGGCGGCGAACGGAACGCTGCGCCGCAATTTCCAGGGCTTTACCGACGACCCCGCCGACATCGTGATCGGCCTGGGGGCCAGCGCGATCAGCGCTTTTCCCGATCGGCTGCTCCAGAACTCCAAGAATGCGGGCGCATGGCACCAGGCGATCGCCGCCGGTCGGTTCGCGACCGCGCGCGGCATCCATCGCGGTCCGCTGGACCAACGCCGGGGCCAGGCTATTGCGGCTCTGCTGTGCCACGGCGTCGCCAATCTCGACGTCCTGCCGGAACGGGATGCCATTCGCGCACGGCTTCGTCGTTTCGAGGAGGTGGGGCTGGTCGCCTGGGAGGGCATGCGCCTTCGGCTGGCGACCGACGCCCTGCCCTATGCCCGCAGCATCGCGGCCGCCTTCGACGCCTGGCGCAACGAGGAGGATACGCGCTTCAGCCATGCCGTCTGACCTGCCGCCATGCTGTGCCGCCTGTGCCGCACGGAGCACGGCCCTGTGCGACGGCCTCGACGATAGGACCCTCACCGCGCTCCATCATATCGGGCGCCGCCGTCGGTTGCGCGCGGGGCAGGTATTTGGCTGGATCGGCGATCCTGCAAGCCATTGCGCCAATCTCGTCTCGGGCGTGCTCAAAGTGTCTCGCGTGGAGGCGGACGGCGGCGTCCAGATCGTCGGCCTGCTCTACCCCGGCGATTTCGTCGGCACGTTGTTCGCCGATCGCTCCGCCGATACGATCGCGGCGTTGAGCGATGCCGATCTGTGCGTCTATCCGCGCCGGGCGCTGGAGGAGATGCTGGTCAGCCACCCCGTGGCCGGGCGATTGCTGCTGCGCCGGACGCTGACGACGCTGGGCGAGGTGCGCCGCTGGACGCCGATGCTGGCCCGCGCGCGCGCCGATGCGCGAGTGGCCGCACTGCTGCTAGACATGGCGCGGCGGTGCGGGGTCGACGGCGACGACGTGTTTCGCCTGCCCCTGTCGCGGGGCGCGATGGCGGAGGCGCTGGGGCTGGCGGTCGAAACGGTCAGCCGCCACATGACCGCGTTTCGGCAGGACGGCCTGATCGCGCTATCCGGCCTGCGCGGCGTGCGCCTGATCGACAGGATGCGGCTTGCCCATATCGCGACGTAGGTCATGCGCCGCCCATCGCCACGCGCACAAGGCGGTGAGCACGGGGCAATGGCTGACCAGGATCATCCCCTGCCCGGTCCGCCGGAGCCGGGCATCCAGGCGGCAAGCGACCTCGGCCGCGACTTCGGCGTCCAGTCCCGCCCCCGGTTCGTCGAGCAACAGCCAGGGCGCGTCGGCCAGATAGGCGCGGGCGAGCGACAGCCGCCGTCGCTCACCACCCGACAACCGCGCCCCGTCATCGCCCAGCCATGTGTCGAGCCCATCCGGCAAGGCTCGCACCACCGCCTCCAATGCCGCATCGCCCAGCGCCTGCCACAGGCGATCCTCGCTTGCGTGAGGATCGGCCATCCGCAGATTGTCGCGAACCCTCCCCGCCATCAGCGCGGCATCCTGCGGCGCCCAGGCAAAGGTCGCGCGCAGGATCGCGGGCGCGAGATCGGCGGCATCCCGGCCGTCGATGCCGACCCTGCCGGGCCGCAGCGGACGCAGCCCCAGCAGCCCCTCGACCAGCGTCGTCTTGCCACAGCCCGATGGCCCGGTCAGCGCGATCCGGCTTCCCGGCATGAACCGGTCGCCATGAATGACGAGGATCGACTGGCCGCGCGATCCGATGGCCGGCGGCGCGTCCGTCGCCGCGTCGAACACCCCGTCCAGCCGCGCCTCCGCCTCGCAAAGGCGTCCGCTCTCGGTCAACGCCCGCAGGACGGGGGCGATGCCGTCGACGGTCATCGCCGCCGCTAGGGCCGCAAGCGCGACGATCGGTGCGCCGGCGTCAGACGACAGCATCAGGGCCGAAGCCGCCGCCAGGGCCACGCCGATCGCATGCAACGCCTCGAACCACGCAGCCACTGCGGCCTGCCGGACCTGCGCTTCGGACAGCCGGTCGCCCGTCGCTGCGACGCGCGCCGCCGCCCATTCCTCCAGCGCGAAGCAGCGCAACTCCGCCGCCGCGCCGCCGAGCATCGCCAGCTCCTCACGCAGCACGCCGGTCGCCTGTTGCACCGCGCGTCCCGGCTGTTCCAATCGACGTGCGCCATGGCGCGCCAGAGCCCATGTCCCTGCGGCACAGGCCAGCGTCGCCACCATCGCCCACCATCCCCCGAGCAGCGTCAAACCCGCCCCCGACATCACCGCCCCGATGACGCCCCACGGCCCCGACAGGCGAACGAAGCGCCATTCCACCGCATCGACATCGCCGATCAGACGCGCCGTCGCCTCGCCCCGTCCCAGCGCCAATGCGACCGATGGCGGCGCGGCGGTGATCGCGCGGTAAAGCGCAGGCCTCAGCCGGGCGAGCGCGCCAAAGGCTGCGCCATGGCTCGCCAACCGCTCACCATAGCGCGCGCCGGTCCGCACGATCGCCAGCAGGCGGATCGCGGCCGAGGGCAGCATGTAGTTGAACGCCTGTGCCGCGACGATCCCCGCCCCGCCCGCCAAGGCCGCGGCGCTCAGGAACCAGCCCGACAAGGCAAGCAGCAATATGGAGGCGATCGCCACCAGTGCGGCACATACGCCCGCCTGCCGCAGGCGACGCCCCTCCCTCCTGCGTTCGGTGGCGATCAGGCGATGAAGCGTCATGCGGCCGGTCCCAGATGAACGATGCGCGTCGCGATGGCGGCGAGCGCCGGGCTGTGGGTGGCGATCAGCGTCGTGCGCCCTTTCGCCGCGCGGGCGATCGTCGCGATCAGCGCGGTTTCGGCACCCGCGTCGAGATGCGCGGTCGGCTCGTCGAGCAGCAGGAACGGTGCGGGGTTCAGGAGGGCGCGGGCCAATGCGATCCGTCGCCGCTCCCCCCCCGACAGGCCGCTTCCCCGCGCGTCCAACACCGCGTCCAGCCCGCCCGGGCGTCGGTCGAGCATCGGCGTCAGCCCCGCCGCCGCGACCACGCGCCGGACCGCCAGGTCATCCGCCTGGGGGTGGGCCAGCAACAGATTTTCGCGGATCGTGCCCGCGATCAGCAAGGGATGCTGGCCCACCCAACTCGCCTGGCCCGCCAGGGTGGTGAGCGGGACACCCCCCGCCTCGACCGTTCCCGCCGATCGCGGCGCGAGGCCCAGCAGCAGATGCAGCACGCTCGTCTTGCCGCTGCCGGACGGACCCAGCAGCGCCACCGTCTCGCCCGCCTCGACACAGAAGGACAGGCCGGAGACGGCGGGCGCGTCGCTGCCGGGATAATGGATCGTCACATCCCGCAAGCTCAGGGGCGCCGCCGCCACGACCGGAACCGCCCGCACCGGCTCGACCAGCGGCATCAGCGTGTCGGCGGCCGTCTCGGCACCTTGCTTGTCATGATAGGCGGCGGCCAGGCGGCGCATCGGCCCATAGAATTCGGGCGCGAGGGCCAGCACGAAGAAGGCACGGCCCAGGGTCAGCGTCTCGGGAGCCGCAAAGGGCAGCAGGCCGAGCAGCGAAAAGCCGCAATAGACCGCGACCAGCGCGACCGATAGCGCCGCGAAGAACTCCAGCGCGGCCGATGACAGGAAAGCGACCCGCAACACGCGCATCGTACGCTCGGCCAGTTCCTGCGCCACCGCGCCGATCGCATCGGTTTCGCGCTCTTCGGCGCGGAAGGCCAGCACGACGGGCAGGCCGCGCACCCGGTCGGCGAAACGGGCGGACAGGCGGTGCAGGGCGATGAATTGCCGCCGCGACTCGTCCGCCGCCGCGCCACCCGCCAGGATCATCGCCGCCACGAAGGGCAGCAAGGTCGCCGCCAGGATGACGGCCGCGACCCAACTGGCGCAGGCCGTCGCCACAACAACCAGCAACTGCGCGATGGCGGCGGCGCGGCGCGCGGGCAGGAAGCGCGCGACATAACCATCCAGCGCCTCGGCCGCGTCCACCGCCTGCATCGCCAACAGACCGCTGTCGATCGGTGTGCCCGCCTGCCGATGGAGCGTGGCCGCGACGACCCGCCGCCGTTGCGCGCGCTTGACCGTGCCCGCCCGCGCGGCCCCCTGTCGCGCGGCCAGCATCGCGAACGACCCGCGCAAGGCCCCCATGCCGACCATCAACAAAGCCCAGGGCCACACCGCCCCCTGCCCCGCCACCGCCGCCACGGCGCCCGCAATCCCGGCCGCAAAGCCGATCGCGGCCAGTGTATCGAGCAGCAACAGGCCGACCGCCCCGTCACGGCCCCCGGCCACGTCCTTCAACCAGCGGTTTCGCATCCGGGCGGCCGGGGCGCTTTGGGCGATCGTCGTCATGGCCCGACCGTCGCCGCGACCGGCCGACCCGTCTTTGACCGCGGTCAATGTCGGCACAGAACCGCAAGCCTAGCGAGTCGGCCAGCAAGGGGCCGGGGGGCGGCTCCTGTTTTGGAGACATGCCATGGACCCCGGGGTCGTCGACCTGTCACGGCTGCAATTCGCCGCCACCGCACTGTATCACTTCCTGTTCGTGCCGCTGACGCTCGGCCTGTCGATGATGCTGGTCATCATGGAGTCGGTCTATGTCATGACCAACCGCCCGGTGTGGCGGGTGACCACGCGCTTCTGGGGCAAGATCTTCGGCATCAACTTCGTGCTGGGCGTCGCCACGGGCCTGACCATGGAGTTCCAGTTCGGCACCAACTGGTCCTATTTCTCGCATTATGTCGGCGACATCTTCGGTGCGCCGCTGGCGATCGAAGGGCTGATGGCCTTCTTCCTGGAGGCGACGTTCGTCGGGCTGATGTTCTTCGGCTGGGACCGCCTGTCGAAGCTGGGGCATCTGATCGTCACCTTCATGGTGGCGCTGGGCACCAATTTGTCGGCGCTATGGATCCTGATCGCCAATGGCTGGATGCAGAATCCGGTCGGGGCGAGCTTCAATCCCGATACGATGCGCATGGAAGTGGGCGACTTCGGCGCGGTGCTGTTCAATCCGGTGGCGCAGGCCAAGTTCGTCCACACCGTCAGCGCTGGCTATGTCTGCGCCTCGGTCGTGGTGCTGGGCGTGTCGGCCTTTTGGTTGCTCAAGGGCCGCTTCCTGCCGGTCGCGCGCCGGTCGATGACGGTGGCGGCGGCGTTCGGCCTCGCCTCCTCGCTGTCGGTCGTCGTGCTGGGCGACGAGAGCGGCTATGCGCTGACCGACAACCAGAAGATGAAGCTCGCCGCGATCGAGGCGGTCTGGCACACCGAACCCGGCCCCTCCGGCCTGACGCTGTTCGGCTATCCCGACACCGTCGCGCGCGAGACGCGCTACAAGGTCGAGATACCCTGGCTGCTCGGCCTGATCGCGACGCGCAGCCTGGACGGCACGGTCGCGGGCATGTCCGAACTGGTGCTGAAGGCGCAGGAACGGATCGCCTCGGGCGTCATCGCCTATGACGCGGTCCAGCAGTTGAAGGCGAACCCGACCGACCCGGTCCAGCGCGCCCGGTTCGAGGCGCACAAGCGGGACCTGGGCTATGCGCTGCTGCTCAAGCGGCAAATGGCCGACCCGCGCGCCGCCAGCCCCAAGCAGATCGAGGCGGCGGCATGGGATACGGTGCCCGATGTCGGCCTGCTCTTCTGGAGCTTCCGCATCATGGCGGCGATCGGCTTTGCGATGATTGCGCTGTTCGCGACCGCCTTCGTCCTGTGTTCGCTCAGGATGCACATGGACGCGCGATGGTTCCTCCGCCTCGCGGTGGCGGCGATCCCGCTGCCATGGATCGCGATCGAGCTGGGCTGGCTCGTCGCCGAACTGGGGCGTCAGCCCTGGGCAATCGAGGGCGTGCTGCCGACCTTCCTCGCGACCAGTTCGCTGTCACGCGGGGCGTTGTGGACCACGCTGGCAGGCTTCACTGCGCTTTATGGTGCGCTGGCCGTGATCGAGGTGCGGCTGATCCTCGCCGCCATCGCGCATGGGCCGGAGGAACGGGAGGGCAGGCTCGCCCCGGATCCCATCCCCGCCGCCATTCCCGTCACCGCCTGAAGGAAACCAGGACATGTTCGATTATGAGATGTTGCGCCTGATCTGGTGGGCGCTGCTGGGCGTGCTGCTGATCGGCTTTGCGCTGACCGACGGGTTCGACCTGGGGGTCGCCGCCCTCCTGCCCTTCGTCGCGCGCAGCGATGCCGAGCGGCGGATGGTCATCAACTCCATCGGGCCGACCTGGGAGGGAAACCAGGTCTGGTTCATCCTGGGCGGCGGCGCGATCTTCGCGGCCTGGCCGTTCGTCTATGCGGTCAGCTTTTCCGGCTTCTACCTGGCGATGTTCCTGGTGCTCGCCGCGCTGATCCTGCGGCCGGTGGGGTTCAAATATCGCTCGAAGAAGCCGGACCCGGCATGGCGTTCGCGTTGGGACTGGGCCTTGTTCGTCGGCGGCATCGTTCCGGCGCTGGTGTTCGGCGTGGCGGTCGGCAATGTCCTGCTGGGCGCGCCCTTCCGCCTCGACGGCGATCTGCGCGCCTTTTACGACGGCACGCTGCTGGGGCTGTTCACCCCCTTCACGCTGCTCTGCGGGCTGTTGTCGGTGGCGATGCTGGTGCTGCACGGCGCGGCGTGGCTGTCGATCAAGGTCGAGCATGGCGCCGTGCATGACCGGGCACGCGCGTTCGGGACGGTGGCGGCGATGGCGGCGATCCTGCTCTTCGCGGGTGGCTTGGCGTTCGTCGCCTGGGGCGACATGGGCTACCAGGTGGTCGGGACGGTCGATCCGCTGGGACCGTCCAATCCGCTGCGTATGACGGCTGAGCGGGCGAGCGGCGCATGGCTGGCCAACTATGCCACCCATCCGTGGATGATGGCGCTGCCTGTCATCGGCTTTGTCGGGCCCGCCCTGGCGCTGGTCGGCATCAGGAACGGACGCGAAGCCGTCGCCTTTGCAGGATCGTCGCTCGCCGCCACCGGCATCATCGCCACGGTCGGCTGTTCAATGTTTCCCTTCATCCTGCCGTCGAGCATCGACGCGCACAGCAGCCTGACGGTGTGGAACGCCTCGTCCACGCAAAAGACGCTGGGCATCATGCTGTTCGTCACCATCGTCTTCCTGCCGACCGTGCTCGCCTACACCGCCTGGGCGTACCGGGTGATGTTCGGTCGCGTGACGGCCGAGGCGGTGCGCACCAACCCCGATTTCTACTGAGAAAGGAACGACCCATGTGGTATTTTTCCTGGGTTCTCGGCCTCGGCCTGGCCATCGGCTTCGGTATCCTCAACGGCATGTGGCACGAATTCCACCTCCCGCAGGAAGACGACGTGTCGCCGCCGCGCTGACAGATAGGACAATCGGTCCGACGACAGGGGATCATGGCCACGCTATAAGACAAGGCCATGATCCCGAACGACGTTTGTGCCGACTGCGCGGTGCGCGACCGGGCCCTGTGCGGCAGCCTCGACGACCGTGAACTGATGGCACTCAATTCCATCGGTCAGCGTCGCCATGTCGCACGCGGCCAGACCATCGCCTGGGCGGGCGACGAGGCGGTCATTTGCGGCAACCTGTTGTCCGGCGTGTTGAAACTGGTCGCCTCCACCGCCGACGGGCGCGAACAGACGGTCGGCCTGCTCTATCCGGCGGACTTTTTCGGGCAGCCCTATGCGGGCGATGTCGACTTCACGCTGACCGCGCTGACCGATGCCGAACTCTGCGTCTTCCCACGCGCCGCCTTCGAGCGGGTGCTGGAAGATCACCAGCGCATGGAGCGCCTGCTACTCCGACGGACCTTCGAGTCGCTCAACGAAGCGCGTGGGCGAATGCTGGTGCTGGCGCGCAAATCGGCCGGGGAGAAAGTCGCGGGCTTCCTGCTCGACATGGCGGCGCGCGCGGGCTCCAGCGGATGCCGGGCCAGCCCCGACGGGCCGGTGACGTTCGACCTGCCGCTGACCCGCGGGCAGATCGCCGACGTGCTGGGCATGACGATCGAGACGGTCAGCCGCCAGCTGACCCGAATGAAGCAGAGCGGCGTCATCGGCCTGCCCGGCGGCCGCGCCATCACGATCAGCGACCCCGACGCGCTGGCCGCGCGTGCCGAGGCGGCCTGAAGGGTCAGGCCGCGACGCCGTCCGCCAGCGCATCGACCAGCAACGCGCGCGCCTCCGGGGTCAATCGATGCCCCGCCAGCGCGATGATGGTCAGGCCTTCGAAATCGACCGCGCGGCGGCACGCGGTGAAGAAGCTCCGCAGCATATAGCCCAGCGTTTCGGGGGTCGCGAACGCATCCCCCTCGTCAAGGGCGGCGATCAGCTCGCGGGCAGCGGCACCATCGGCCATGTGCCGATGGCGGACATGGTCGATCAGCGTCCAGGCCAGCGGGTCTTCGTGCCCGTTGAGCAGCATGGCCGCCAGGTAATCGCCATCGGCACGCTCGCCCTTCGTCACCAATTCCCGCAATGCCGTCAGGAATGCCGCCATTATCGGCTTGGCAGGACGGTCGGGCAGGCCATCCGCGATCGCCTCCGCCTGGGTGGCGAGGGCCAGCCGGTCGCGATGCTCCTGCATCAGGCGGATCAGGTCGATTTCGTGGATGACGTGCCAGCGACGCGCGAACGGCACGACGCTGCCTTGAAGCGGGTTGCGGTCCATCGCGCAGGGTCTCCTTCGCCGCCCTCGTGACGCGAAGGAGCGTCGACGACATTGACGATGGTCAAAATGCCGGTGGCTGGCCGTTCAGTGCCGACGCGCGAGATGCCGGTGAATGGTGCTGCGGTGGACGCCCAGTTGCCGCGCCGCCGCCGTGATATTGCCGCCGTAGGCCGCCAGTGCCGCGTCGATCGCCTCCGCCCGGTCGTCGGCCAGCGGACGCGCGACCGCCAGTTCGATGCCGCCACCCCGAGCGTCCGCATCCCAGCCGCCGATCAGCGTCGCGCCGTTGGCCAGCGTCAGACGCCCTCGCGCCGCTTCTCCGCGCATATCGAGCACCTCGCCCAGCGCGGTATCGTCCAGCGCCTCCCAGCTCCGCCCGACCAGCGACAAGCCGCGACGGTTGGCCGCGACCAGCCGGTCGTCGCGGAAGACCAATATCCCCTCGCGCGCGGTGCCCAGCATCGCCGCATCGTCGTGCATCCGCAGCACCTGGCAATCGGTGAAGCCAGAGCGGAACAGCCGGTGCTCGATCTGGTCGACCGCCAGCCGGATCAGGCCCAGCGCATGGCCGTGCCCACCGGCGAACGGGCCCGAAATGTCGAGCGCCCCGACGATCGCACCGCGCGGGTCGAGGATCGGGGTCGCCGCGCAACTCAGCACCGCATGTTCGGCGAAGAAATGCTCCGGGCCGTAAACCGCGATCGGACGACGCTCGGCGATGGCGGTGCCGATCGCATTGGTGCCGGTACTCGCCTCGGTCCAGGACATGCCGGGGCGCAGCGCCACCTGCGCCGCGCGCGACAGGAAGCCGGTGTCGCCGATACTGTCGAGGATCATGCCGTCCGCATCGGCCAGGATCACGACGCTGCCCGTCTCCCGCGCCTCCCCCGCCAGCATCTCCAGTTCGGGACGACACAGGCGGCGCAGTGTCTCGCGCCGCTGGCGAAGCGCGTGGAGTTCACTTTCGGTCAGCGGATCGCCGTCCCGCCGCCGACCCTGCGCCAGGCCCATATCGGTGCAGCGCAGCCAGGAGCGCAGCACCGGCTGGCGCACGCTTTCCAGCGGCAACTGCCCCTCGTCGAAATAGGCGCGTCGCCCCTGCTCTATTCCGGCGCCGTCCATCGCCGCATCCTTCTCCGCCACATCCTTCTCGGAGTGTCGCATATTGCGACACCGGCGCGTATCGCGCGTCGCGCCGTGCGACACATGCTACGCCTCCCGCGAAGAAAGTCCATCGTCGGCTACGCGCTTCGTCGCGGACCGGCTTGTCCCCGGTGGGACACAGGCAGACCTTTTGTTCAGACAAGACGAAGGAGAGGTTCCATGACGATCCAGGACGCCATCAAAGCCCGCACCGCGCCGTTCAAACAGCGTTACGCCAACTTCATCGGCGGTCGCTGGGTCGATCCGGTCGACGGTCGCTGGTTCGACAACCGATCGCCGATCGACGGACAGGTCATCTGCCAGGTCGCACGCAGCCAGGCCGCCGATGTCGAACTCGCGCTCGACGCCGCGCACAAGGCCAAGGACGGCTGGGGCCGCACCAGCGTCGCCGAGCGCGCGCTGATCCTCCACCGCATCGCCGACCGGATGGAGGAGAACCTGTCGCTCCTCGCCACCGCCGAAACCTGGGACAATGGCAAGCCGATCCGCGAGACGACCGCCGCCGACCTGCCGCTCGCCATCGACCATTTCCGCTATTTCGCCGGATGCATCCGCGCGCAGGAAGGCGGCATCTCGGAGATCGACCACGACACCGTCGCCTATCACTTCCACGAACCGCTGGGCGTGGTGGGACAGATCATCCCGTGGAACTTCCCACTGCTGATGGCCTGCTGGAAACTCGCGCCCGCGCTGGCGGCAGGAAATTGCGTGGTGCTGAAACCCGCCGAGCAGACCCCCGCCTCGATCCTGGTGCTGGCCGAACTGATCGGCGACCTGCTGCCCGAGGGCGTGCTGAACATCGTCAACGGATATGGCGTGGAGGCGGGCAAGCCGCTGGCGCAGAGCCCGCGCATCGCCAAGATCGCCTTCACTGGCGAGACGACGACGGGGCAGCTGATCATGTCCTATGCCTCGGAAAACCTGATCCCCGTCACGCTGGAGCTGGGGGGCAAGAGCCCCAACATCTTCTTTTCCGATGTCGCGGCGGCGGACGACGACTATTTCGACAAGGCGATCGAGGGTTTCGCCATGTTCGCGCTCAACCAGGGCGAGGTCTGCACCTGTCCCAGCCGCGCGCTGGTGCACGAATCCATCTATGACCGCTTCATGGAAAAGGCGGTCGCGCGGGTCGAGGCGATGATCCAGGGCGATCCGCTCGACCCCGCCACCATGGTCGGCGCGCAGGCCTCGCAGGAGCAGATGGACAAGATCCTCGGCTATCTCGACATCGGCCGCGACGAAGGGGCCAAGGTGCTGACCGGCGGCACCCGCAATCGGCCGGAGGGACTGGAGGGCTACTACGTCAAGCCGACCGTGCTCAGCGGCAACAACAAGATGCGCGTGTTCCAGGAGGAGATTTTCGGCCCCGTCGTCTCGGTCGCGACCTTCAAGGACGATGAGGAGGCGCTGCGCATCGCCAACGACACGCTCTACGGCCTGGGTGCGGGCGTGTGGACCCGCGACGGCACCCGTGCCTATCGCATGGGCCGCGCGATCCAGGCGGGGCGCGTGTGGACCAACTGCTACCACGCCTATCCCGCCCATGCGGCGTTCGGCGGCTACAAGCGGTCGGGCATCGGGCGCGAGACGCACCGGATGATGCTGGATCACTATCAGCAGACCAAGAACCTGCTCGTCAGCTATTCGGCCAAGAAGCTCGGCTTCTTTTGATCCCGGTCAAAGCGGGGACGGTCGATCACGCCCATCCCCGCTCCATCATCATCCGACAGGAGAAGATCCATGGCAAAAACCATGAAGGCCGCCGTCGTCCGCGAATTCGGCGCCCCGCTCACCATCGATGAAGTCCCCGTGCCGGAGGTCGGCGACGGCCTGATCCAGGTCGCGATCCAGGCGTCGGGCGTCTGCCACACCGACCTCCACGCCGCCGAGGGCGACTGGCCGGTCAAGCCCAACCCGCCCTTCATTCCGGGGCATGAGGGCGTCGGCTATGTCTCGGCGGTCGGCAAGGGCGTGAAGCATATCAAGGAAGGCGACCGGGTCGGCGTGCCGTGGCTCTATACCGCCTGCGGCCACTGCGTGCATTGCCTGGGCGGCTGGGAGACCCTGTGCGAGAGCCAGCTCAACACCGGCTATTCGGTCAATGGCGGCTTTGCCGATTATGTGATCGCCGATCCGAACTTCGTCGGCCACCTCCCCGCCAATATCGGCTTCACCGAGATCGCGCCCGTGCTGTGCGCCGGGGTCACGGTCTATAAGGGGCTGAAGATGACCGATACCAAGCCGGGTGATACGGTGGTCATCTCCGGCATCGGCGGTCTTGGCCATATGGCCGTGCAATATGCCGTCGCCATGGGGCTGAACGTCGCCGCGGTCGACGTCGACGACACCAAGCTGGACCTCGCCCGTCGACTGGGCGCGAAGGTCACGGTCAACGCCCGGACCGAAGCGGATCCGGCAGCGGCGATCAAGCGCGAGACCGGCGGCGGTGCGCAAGGCGCCCTCGTCACCGCGGTCAGCGAAAGGGCCTTCGCGCAGGCCGTCGGCATGATGGCGCGCGGCGGCACGGTGGCGCTGAACGGCCTGCCGCCCGGCGACTTTCCGCTCAACATCTTCGGGCTGGTGCTGAACGGCATCACGGTCCGCGGGTCGATCGTCGGCACCCGGCTCGACCTGCAGGAATCGCTCGACTTCGCCGCCGACGGCAAGGTGAAGGCGACCGTCTCCACCGCACCGCTGGCCGAGGTCAATCAGGTGTTCGACCGGATGCGAAAAGGTCAGATCGAGGGTCGTATCGTCCTCGACCTCGCCGCCTGATAACGGCGCGGGCGGCGGCTTTGGCCCCGCCCGTCGCACGGGGCATGACCATGTCCGGTCGCATGGCCTGACCAATCGAGCGACGCCGCTTTCTACCAGACAAGCGCGACGGGAATGATCGGCGCGACATCTGTTGCGGATCCGCGCGATATGATCGACCGCCACCCCTCGACCGATGCCTAAAAGACCTTCCGCAAATTGAAGCTGATGGTCCGCCCCAGCGGATCGAGATAGGCGGGCTGGTAGCTGAGCGGTGTCGTGCCGGTTCGGTCGCGAACGCGTGGCCGTATGTTGAACAGGTTGGTGACGCCCAGCGTGGCACGCATCCCCTTCACCCATCCGGGTGCTGCGGAACCGCCGAAGCGATCGGCAAGGTTGGCGAACACATTGAGGTTGACCGTTGCGAGACCGGCGAAGTGCAAATCGTCGCCGGCGCCGCAAATCTCGGTCCCGCTCCGCCATGTGGCCGCGACACGGGCCCCCAGGCCGCGCTTGAACGCTCCAGCCTGAAGCTCGACCTCGTGACGACGTCGGCCCCCACCGAAGTTGACCGCACCGCCGTTCAACAGATCGAGTGCGGGAAGTCCGCCGCGCAAGGTGATCGCATCCTCCAGATACCAGTTGTGATACAGGCTGACGAACACCCGGCTTGTCATATTGGCGGCGCTTCTCGCCATCGCGCTCCCAGGCTCGGCCTTGGTGAAGACGGCACCCGGCAATGCCCGCCGGGCTTCCGCTTCGCTGGCGAACACCCTTGTCCGAATGTTCTGCAAGCCCGGAGGCACCGGCCCCAATGGCCTGGTGAAGTTGATGCCCCAACGCACCTGCTGCTGACGAGCCTCCGCGAAATTGAGTGGCCGTGCATCGATCCGCTGGAGTCGCCCTTGGTCATCGCGTGAGAAGCGATCCGGGAAGGCCATCTCGATTTGCGGCGTCACGATGGGAAAGGCGGCGATCGGATCGTCGATGCGTGTGGCGACATAGTCGAGACTGAGGGTCAGGTCGGTACGGGCAAGGGGGTGGACATTAAGCCCCAGCCGGACGACGTGACGATCATCGGCGCGCAGGGCCGCATTGCCGCCGGAAACGCGCGTGACGTCGACCACCTCGCCCCGTCCGATATCCAACGTCCGGACATTGGGGGTGACCAGCAACGGCGCGCCGAGCTGCTCCAGCGTCGGCGCGCCCTGTTCGTCGGTAACGGAGGCAATGAAGCCCACCGCGTCGACCGGCGACCAGGCAAGACCATAGCCGAAGGTCCGCAAACCGCCCGCATCGGACAACTGCTCGACCGCGAGGTTCATATTGGCGGAAAGCTTGCCGATAGGAGATACCCCCCTGTCGGTGCGGCCCAGAAGCGGCAGGTCGATGCTGACCTGCGCCGCCGCACGATCGCGGGATAGAGTCGATCGACTGGCAAGGCCGACCCGCTGCGATCGGCCGTCAAAGTCGCGAGCATCGACACCGGCGCGCACACTTGCCGACAACGGCCCGGCAGGCAATTCCATGATCGGGCCGGTCAGCAGCAGGTCGGCATTGACCAGCCTATCGGTCGACCGGGCCAGATCGCGCCCGTCAGTTTCGTCGACGCGATCGGTAAGCACCTTGGTGAGGGTATGGTCGTAATTGCCGGTGAACGTCCATAGCCATCGGCCTTGCCTGCCGCCCAGCGTGGTGCCCAGATGCCCGACGCGCCGGTCGCTATCGCGGCGCAGTGGACCATCCTCGCCAAGCCCGAGCAAACTCTCGCTGCCAGTCACCTCGAAGCGGGCGTTCAGCGTCGCCGATACGTCACCCAGGACATGGCCGCTGACCAACCCGTTGATCGAGGCTTGTTCGCTTTTCGGCAACAGCGTTCGGAACTGCCCGAGCTCCGGCGAACCGGAAAACTGCCGTACATCCCGGTCGCTCTCCAACAGCGACGCGGTGCGATTGTATGTCGCCCCCAGACCGATACGGGTATCCGAACGAAGTCGAAGATAGTCGACATTGCCCACACCCGTGTCGCCTGCACCGTCGGTCGGTGCGAAATAACCGACCTGCCCAACCCGAGAGGTGAAACGCTCGTACGTCACCACGTTCACGACCTTCTGGTCGGCCCGATAGCCGTATTTGAGCGCCAGTTCCTCCGGGAACACCTCCATTCGCTCGATCGCCTCGGTGGGTATCCGCGCGATCTCGGAAAAGTCCGACACGCGCCGACCATTGAGCAACGTGACCGGGCCGCCATCCCCGCGCCCACGGTTGCTCGCCACCTGCGGGCCGATCGCTTCCAGCAGCGCGCCGATATTGTCGGCACCATAGGCCCTGATATCGAGCGGGCTGAACGTCCGCTCCGGCGGAAGATCGCCGACCACCGCACCGCGTGGCGTTTGTCCGGTCACGACGATGTCGCTTGTGTCCGTGCCAACACCGGCGGCCCCCGACGCCCTTTTCAGAAGCGCCGGGTTCTTGCGGAACTGCTCTTCGAGCCGCCGCTGGATTTCGGGGGGCAAGGGTTTCCCGTCGACACCACGGAACTCCATCCGGGGTGCGGCATCCTTGGACGGAAGCGGCGCATCGGTCGGCGTGTCCGTCCGGCTTGGCGGGGCCGGAACCTGGATTGGCGGAGGAGACGCGGCAGCCTCCCCTGACGTCTGCTGTGCGTGAAGCCCGCCCCAGGCCACCCCCGCCAGCAATCCCGCCACGACCTTATGCCCTACCTTCATGCCATTTCCCCCGACCATTCGTCAGGATGGCGTTCAAGCGGAGAAGGGTAGCGTGGTGATGGCCGTTCGGTAGCGGGCGATGATACGCAAATGCTACATGACCTTGGTAGAGCCATGTCCATGGAAGCCGATACCATAGCAGCCAGCACGATCCTTATCGTCGACGACGATGCCAGCATCCGAGATGCGCTCGCCGATTTCCTGGGCGGGCATGGCTATGCGGTCCGCGCCGTGGGCAACGCGGCGGCGTGCGAGCGGGAACTGTTGCGTGCGACGGCCGACCTGATCGTGCTGGACGTGATGATGCCAGGCGAGGACGGACTTTCCCTGTGCCGCCGTCTTGCGCCCGCCGGCACGCCGATCCTGATGCTCAGCGCGCTCGACGCCGTGACCGACCGCATCGTCGGGCTGGAGGTCGGCGCCTGGGACTATCTGACCAAACCGTTCGAGCCGCGCGAATTGCTGGCGCGGGTGCGTGCGCTTCTGCGCCGCCCCGGAGTGGAACGGGTCGACAGCGAGCGCACGAACGGCGGGATGGCTTTCGCCGGATGGTGGTTCGACATCGAACAACGACGGTTGCGCGACCCCGCCGGGCACCTCCTCTCGCTCAGCGAGGGCGAACATGCGCTTCTTGCCGCCTTTGTCCGGCGGCCGGGGCGGATTCTGACCCGCGATGCCCTCCTCGACCTGGCGCGTGGCTTGGACACGGCATCCTATGACCGAGCTATCGACATCGCCGTCAGCCGCCTGCGCCGCAAGCTTGCCGAGGCGCATCCTGCCCCGCTGATCGAGACGGTGCGCGGCGTCGGATATCGTTTCCTGCCATCGGTCCATCCGGCATGAAGCGCGCGCCCAGCGCGCTGGTGTCGATCGGCGGCTTCGGCATCGCCGTTGCGACGTTGAGCGTCGCGACCACGGCGACGATCGTCATCCTCGCGCCCCAGCCACCGGTGCAACGGATCAGCGTGGGGGAAGCGGTCGCGGCATTGCGGGCGCCCAAGCCGGGTTTCGAGCGTCGCCTAGTCGCCGGGCCCCCGCACGGCGCACGCCTGATGATGCTGGAAGGACTGATCGCAGCCGAACTGGGTCGCCAAACCAAGGATGTACAGGTGACATGGCCGGGCAGGACAGAACGGATCGGCGTGCATGTCGAGAAGGCAACCGTCAGCACGATGCTGCCCCCCGGTGCCAGGGCTCTTCCACCCTCGTTCGTCTTGCTGCGACGGGCGCGCGGCCGTTTCGAGATGGTCCCGCCCGGTGCCGCCAGCGGTGCGGTCCGCAAGGCGCTGATCGACTTGCCGATGACCGGCTTCACAACAAGCGTCCGCCAGTCGGATGGCCGATGGCTGAGCGTGGAGCCGGCCCGACCGTTTCTCGGTGGGTGGCAGCGCAACATCCTGATCGCACTGGCCGTCAGCCTGTTGCTGCTCGCGCCTATCGCATGGTTCTTCGCCAGACGGCTTACCCGCCCGTTTCGCGCGCTTGCCGGTGCGCTCGACGACGACACCGTGGAGGCGGTTCCGCAGGAGGGGCCGCGTGAACTGCGCGATGCGGCCGCGGCGATTGGCGCGATGCGCAACCGGCTGGCCATCGAGGCGACCGAACGCGCACGGATGCTGACCGCGATCGCCCACGACCTGCGCACCCCGTTGACCGGTCTGCGCCTGCGGATCGAAGCGACACCCGAGCCGCAGCGCGCGCGCATGGTCGCCGATATTGAGCGGATGCAGGCGATGATCGGCGAGGTGCTTGCGTTTGCGCGGGAAGCCGCGACACCGGCGGACGTGCTGGACGTTCGACCGCTGCTCGCGGCGATCGTCGAGGAGATGGCTCGGGACAAGGCAGCAGTCCGGCTCCTGCCGGGTGACGATGCCCAGATCCTGGTGGCCGAACCCGCATTTCGCCGAGCGGTCGAAAATCTGGTGCGCAACGCGATTGATTATGCGGGGGGTGGCACGATTGCGGTGCGCAACGACGACGCCACCATTGCCATTTCGATCGCGGACGACGGCCCCGGCATCCCTGCGGCGGACCGTGAACGCCTGTTGCGGCCGTTCGAGCGCGGCGACGCCTCTCGCAACCGCGACACCGGCGGTGTGGGCCTCGGCCTTAGCATCGTCCGCGATTTCGTGGCCCGGCATCGCGGTGAGTTCACATTGGCCGATGCTCCGGGCGGCGGGACGATCGCAACCCTGCGGCTTCCCTCGGCTTGACCTTCCGGCCCCCTCCCGGAGCCTGAATCAGATTGCCCTATCGGCGCATCGCCCTTCTGATGCTGTGATCGATGAACCTACTCGATCCCGACATGTTTCTTGTCTGGATTGCGGATAAGAACGGGCGCAGACCGCCATGATAAGGTACGGGGCCGCAAACGCCGGATCTACGACGGCATCTGGGAGAAATGGATTGCCTTCTTTCGCGACGGACGACGCCCTGACCGGCACGCGTGGACTGGACGATGTGCTCAGGGGCGGACTCGAACGGGCGCGGACCTTCCTGCTGGAGGGGAGCCCGGGCACGGGCAAGACGACCATCGCGCTCCAGTTCCTGATGACCGGCGCGGCGGCGGGCGAGCGGTGCCTGTACGTCACGTTGTCGGAGACCGAGGACGAATTGCGCACCACCGCGACGGCCCATGGCTGGGACCTGACCGGGGTTGAGGTCTATGAACTGATCCCGCCGGAAAACCTGCTCGACGACGACCAGCAGCAGAGCCTGCTCTATTCGTCCGACCTGGAACTGGGCGAGACCACCAAGCGCATCTTCGAGGCGTTCGAGCGGGTGAAGCCCCACCGCCTCGTCATCGACAGCCTGTCCGAGATCCGGCTGCTCGCGCAGAGCTCGCTGCGCTATCGGCGGCAGATCCTGGCGCTCAAACATTATTTCGCCAAGAGCCGGACGACGGTGCTGATGCTCGACGACCTGACCACCGACACCAACGACAAGACGGTGCATTCGGTGGCGCACGGCGTCATCCGGCTGGAAGAGCTCGCCCCCGAATATGGGGCCGAGCGGCGGCGGCTTCGCGTCGTCAAATATCGGGGGCGCCGGTTCCGTGGCGGCTATCACGACACGACGATCGAAACGGGCGGCATCCACGTCTTTCCACGCCTGGTGTCCGCCGAACATCGAACCAGCTTCGACCGCGACGTGCTGACCACCCAGTCCACCGAGCTGAACCAGTTGCTCGGCGGCGGGATCGAGCGCGGGTCGAGCGTGCTGGTGCTGGGCCCGGCGGGCACGGGCAAGAGCTCGATCGCGCTGACCTTCATCCAGACGGCGGTGGCGCGCGGCGAAAGTGCCGCGATGTTCGTGTTCGATGAGGAGGTCGGCCTGCTGATCGAGCGCGCGCTGGGGATCGGCATCGACCTTCAGGCGATGATCGACGACGGCAAGCTGCTGCTGCAACAGGTGGACGCCGCCGAGCTATCGCCCGGCGAATTTTCCTCCCGCGTACGGAGGTCGGTCGAGGAATATGGCGCCAGGACGGTCGTGGTCGACAGCCTCAACGGCTATCAGGCCGCGATGCCGGGTGAGCAGGCGCTGATCCTTCACCTGCACGAGCTGCTGCAATATCTCAATCGCCAGGGCGCAACGACGTTCCTGACGGTCGCGCAGCACGGGCTGGTCGGCGACATGAAGACGCCGGTCGACGTGACCTATCTAGCGGATACGGTGATCCTGCTTCGCTATTTCGAGGCGCTGGGCCGGGTGCGCCGCGCCATTTCGATCGTCAAGAAGCGCACTGGCCCTCACGAAAACACGATCCGCGAATACCGGATCGGCGGCAGAGGGATCACGCTCGGCGAGCCGCTGATCAAATTCCAGGGCGTGCTGCGCGGGGTGCCGACGCTGCATGGGACGAACGATCTGCTGAATGGTGACGATTTTTCGGACGGTGACGGGGCGTGAAGCGGACGACCGTTTCGGAACGTGCCCTGGTCCTGGCACCGCGCGGACGCGATGCGGTATTGGCGAGCGCGATGCTGGCCGAGGCGCATCTCGAAACCGCGATCTGCCCGTCCCTGCCGCATCTGGTCGCCGAACTCGACCAGGGCGCGGCGCTCGTCGTCGTCACCGAGGAAGCGATCGCGACCGCCGACCTGTCCGGCCTGTCGGATTGGCTCGGCAGCCAGGAGGAATGGTCCGACCTGCCGTTCATCCTGCTGACCCGCCATGGCGGCGGGCTGGAGCGCAATCCGGCTGCGGCGCGCCATCTCGAAGTGCTGGGCAACGTCACCTTCCTGGAACGCCCCTTTCATCCGACCACGCTGATCAGCATCGTGCGTTCGGCCGTCCGGGCGCGTCGCCGCCAATATGACGCACGCGCCCGCCTGATCGCGTTGCAGGACAGCGAGGCGCGCTACCGGACGCTGTTCGAGAATATCGAGGTCGGCTTCTGCATCATCGACATGATCTTCGACGAGGCGGGGCATCCGGTCGACTATCGCTTCGTCGAGGCCAATCCCGCCTTCGAGAAACAGGCCGGTTTTGAGCCTGCCGGCCGCCGGATCCGCGAGGTCGTGCCCCATCACGAACAGCATTGGTTCGATTTCTATGGCAGGATCGCGACGACGGGTATCCCTGACCGGGTGGAGGAAGGCTCCGCCGCGTTGAGGCGATGGTGGGATGTCCATGCCTTTCGCGTGGGCGATGCCGCCAGCCGCCGCATCGCGGTGCTGTTCAACGACATCACCGCGCGTCGCAACGTCGAGCTGCGTCTGAAGGAGATGAACGAAACGCTGGAGGCGCAGGTCGCCGCGCGCTCGGCGGAGCGCGACCGGCTGTGGAACCTGTCGCAGGACATGCTCGCCCGCGCCGATTATAGCGGGATGATGTCCGCGGTCAGCCCGGCCTGGAACTGGGTGCTCGGCTGGACCACCGAGGAATTGCTGTCGCGCGGCTATGCCTCATTCATGCACCCCGATGACACGGCCCCCACCCTCGCCGCGATCAAGACCATGGCGCGCACGGCACGGCCGACACGGTTCGAGAACAGGATCGCCACCCGTGACGGCGATTGGAAATGGATCGAGTGGACGGTCGCGCCGGAGCCCGACGGCGTCAATTTCATCGCGGTGGGACGAGACCTGAGCCATGCCAAGGCACGCGAGGCCGAACTCCAGACCGCGCAGGAAGCCCTGCGGCAAAGCCAGAAGATGGAGGCGATGGGCAGCCTGACCGGCGGCGTCGCGCACGACTTCAACAACCTGCTGACCCCGATCGTCGGATCGCTCGACCTGCTGCACCGCAAGGGGCTGGGCTCCGACCGCGAGCGGCGGCTGATCGACGGTGCGCTACAGTCCGCCGAGCGTGCCCGGACCCTCGTCCAGCGCCTGCTGGCGTTCGCCCGTCGCCAGCCGCTTCAGGCGATCGCGGTCGATGTGCCGCTGCTGGTGCAGGGGATGCGCGACTTGATCGGATCGACGCTGGGGCCGACCATCGCCTTGAACCTGGACGCGGCATCCGATCTGCCGCTCGCCAAGGCGGACCCCAACCAGCTGGAAATGGCGCTGCTCAACCTGGCGGTGAATGCGCGCGATGCCATGCCCGAGGGCGGCACGCTGACCATCGCGGTGACGCGCGAGTCCATCCTGGAGCCGCGTCCCGGCCTGGCGCGTGGTCACTATATTCGGGTCAGCGTCGGGGATACCGGCATCGGCATGGACGAGAAGACCCGCGCCCGCGCGGTCGAGCCGTTCTTCTCAACCAAGGGGATCGGCAAGGGGACCGGGCTGGGTCTGTCGATGGTGCACGGACTGGCGGCCCAGCTGGGCGGTGCGCTGACCATCGACAGCGAAGTCGGCCAGGGGACGATCATCGCGCTCTGGCTGCGCGTCGGCAACGACCTGCCCGAGGTCGAGCAGCGTTCGGCCCAGGCGATCGAGCATCACGACGCGCGCGGCGTGGCCCTGCTGGTCGATGACGAGGACCTGGTGCGCATGAGCACCGCACATATGCTGTCCGAATTCGGCTATGACGTGGTCGAGGCGCATTCGGGCGAGGCCGCCCTTCGGATGATCGAGGATGGGCTGGCCCCGAACCTTCTCGTCACCGATCACCTGATGCCGGGGATGACCGGGGCCCAGCTCGTCGAGACGGTAAAGGCGATCCAGCCCGCGCTGCCCGCCCTGATCGTGTCGGGCTATGCGGAAGCCGAGGGCATCGACCCGGCCGTGCCCCGGATCACCAAGCCGTTCCGGAGCAGCGAATTGGCCGAAACGCTCTCCGAAATCGTGAAGTGAGGCCGTAGAGGCAACGACGTCGATCCGTGTCCGCCCTATGCCACCTGCGGGCACCGCAAAGCCTTTGGCGGTCCGCCGGGCAGCGTCAGGTCAACGACAACAGGCGCTCGACGCCCGGCTGGCTCGCCTGCCAGTCGACGTCGCGCTCGGCCAGCCAGTTGTCGTCATAATAGGTGCAGCCATAGCGTTCGCCCCCATCGCATAGCAGGGTGACGACCGCCCCCCGCTCGCCCGCCGCCGCCATCTCTTCGATCAGTTGCGCGCAGGCGATCAGGTTGGTGCCGGTCGACCCGCCGACGCGCCGCCCCAGCCGGGTGGACAGCGCGCGCATCGCGCCGATGCTGGCGGCGTCCTCCACCGCGATCATCCGGTCGATCACGGAGGGGATGAAGCTGGGCTCGACGCGCGGACGGCCGATCCCCTCGATCCGGCTGGCGCAGCCATCGGGCAGCGATGTCACCGTGCGATCGCCGAAATGGCGATGAAAGACCGAATGGACCGGATCGGCGACGCACAGCCGGGTCGCGTGACGCTGATACCCGATATAGCGGCCGATGGTCGCCGACGTGCCCCCCGTCCCCGCGCCGCAGACGATCCAGGCGGGAATGGGATGCTCCTCGTCCGCCATCTGGGCGAAGATGCTCTCGGCGATATTGTTGTTGCCGCGCCAGTCGGTCGCCCGCTCGGCATAGGTGAACTGGTCGATGTAGTGGCCGCCCGTCTCGCTCGCCAGGCGATGCGCGACGTCATAGACGGTGCGGGGGTCGTCCACCGCATGGATTTCGCCGCCATGGAAACGGATGGCATCGAGCTTGGGCGCGGCCGTGGTCGCGGGCACGACCGCGATGAAGCGCAAGCCCAGCATCCGGGCAAAGTAAGCCTCGCTGACCGCCGTCGATCCCGATGACGCCTCGATGATACAGGTGTCGGGGCCGATCCAGCCATTGCACAGCGCATAGAGGAACAGCGAGCGCGCCAGCCGGTGCTTCAGGCTGCCGGTGGGATGGCTGCTCTCGTCCTTCAGGTATAGCGTGATCCCCGGATAGCGCGGCAGATCGAGCCGGATCAGGTGCGTGTCGGCCGAGCGGTTATAGTCCGCCTCGATCCGCCGGATCGCGTCGGTCCGCCAAGCGCGGACGGCGGCCATGCCGGCGTCAGCGGACATCGACGGCCAGCCCATGGCGCAGCAGCATCGCGGCCGGGTCGGCATCACGCCCACGGAACGCGCGGAAGCTGTCGGCCGCCGGACGGCTCGCCCCGCGCGCCAGCACTTCGTCGCGGAACCTGGCGGCGGTGAAACGATCGACCAAGCCCGCCTGGGCAAAACACTGGAAACCGTCCGCCGCCAGCACCTCGGCCCAGAGATAGCTGTAATAGCCCGAGGCATAGCCGCCCGCGAAGATATGGGTGAAGGCATGCGGGAAACGGTGCCACGATGGCGGGCGGACCACCGCCACCTCGTCGCGGACCGCTTCGATCACCTCCATCGGGTCGCTGCCCATCGTGCCCATGTGCAGGAGCAGGTCGAACAGCGCGAACTCGACCTGGCGGACGATGAACATGCCCGACAGGAAATGGCGCGCCGCCATCAGCTTGTCGAACAACGCGTCGGGCAAGGGCGCGCCCGTCTGGTGATGACCCGACATGTCGCGCAGGACATCGCGGTCCCAGGCGAAATCCTCCATCAACTGGCTGGGGAGTTCGATCGCATCCCATTCGAACCCGTTGGTGCCGGCGATATTGGGCCGGTCGACCCGGGTGAACAGGTGATGCAGACAGTGCCCGGTCTCGTGCAGGAAGGTCACGACCTCCTTGTGGCTGAGCAGCGAGGGGTGGGCGTCGGTGTTCGGCGCGAAATTGCAGACCAGATAGGCCACCGGCACGCGCTGGACATTGCCGTCGTTCAGCCGCGGCCGCGCCTGCGCCATCCACGCCCCGCCGCGTTTGCCGGGACGCGCATGAAGGTCGACATAGACGCCCGCGAAGACCGCGCCATCCTCGTCCGCCACGTCATAATAGCAGGCGTCCGGGTGATAGACGGCAATGTCGGGCCGCGCGACCAGGCGGATGCCGAACAGCCGATCGAGCAGCCGCTGCCACCCGGCCACGACACGGTCGACCGGGAAATGGGCGCGAACCTGCTGCTCGTCCACGGCGTAGCGCGCCTGGCGCAGCCGCTCGGCGACATAGGTCATGTCCCAGGGCTTCAGGTCGGTCAGGCCCAGATGCCCGGCGGCATAGTCGGCCAGCGAATCCACCTCTTCCTGCGCCGCCGGTTTCGCGCGCGTCGCCAGATCGCGCAGGAAGCGGATCACCTCGCCCGCGTCCGGCGCCATCTTGGTGGCGAGCGACCATTCGACGGGGGAGGCAAAGCCCAGCAGCCGCGCCGCCGCGCGCCGCCGGTCGAGGATGTCGGCGATCCGGCCGCTATTGTCGAACCGGCCCGCATCGGGGCCCTGGTCCGACGCGCGCGTACCCGATGCGGTATAGACCCGTTCGCGCAGGCCCCGATCCTCGGCAAAGGTCATGACCGCGTTGACGCTGGGCATCTGAAGCGTGACCAGCCAGCCGGTCAGCCCCTTGGCGCGGGCCGCATCGGCGAACATCGCCTTGTCCGCCTCGGACAGGCCCGCGAGCAGGCCTTCGTCCTCGACATGCTCGGACCAGGCATCGGTCGCGTCGAGCACCGCATTGCCGAAGGTGGTCGAGAGTTGCGACAGCTCGACCGACAATGCGGCGAAACGCTCGCGCTCCTCGGTCGCCAGCGCGACGCCCGACAGCGCAAAATTGCGGACCATATGCGTCACCGCCATGCGGTCGGCATCCGACCGGGCGGCGAACGCCGGGGTTTCCGTCAGGGCGACCAAGACGTCGTACAGTGCCTGGTTCTGCATGACGTTCAGATGGTTCTCAACCAGCCGCTTCTGCCCGGTGGCGAAGGCGGCGCGCAGGTCGGGCGTGTCGGCGACGCCGTGCAGGTGCGACACCGCCGACCAGACGGCGGAAATGGCCGTGTCCGCACGCTCCAGCGGCATCCAGGCCGTATCGAAATCGGTCGGGCGGGTTTCGACGATCCTTGCCACGACGGCCTGATGATCGGCGATCACCCGGTCGAGCGCGGGCGCGATGTGATCGGGTTCGATCTCACCGAAGCGAGGCAGATCCAGCGTGTCGAGCAAGGGGTTCGTCATCATGTCTTCCCTTCAAACCAGCAGGTCGGCGTCGGCGCCTTCGGCCGCGATCGCATGGGTGCTGTGCCCGGCCAGATAGCGTTCGGCCTCCAGCGCGGCCATGCAGCCCATGCCCGCCGAGGTGACGGCCTGGCGGAACAGCTTGTCCTGCACATCGCCCGCCGCGAACACGCCCGGCACGCTGGTCGCGGTCGAGCCCGGCTGCACCAGGATATAGCCCTCGTCGTCCATCGCGAGCTGCCCCTTGAACAGCGACGTCGCCGGGTCATGGCCGATCGCGACGAACAGGCCGTGAACCCCCAGCTCCGTCTCGTCGCCGTTGCGGGTATCGCGCAGCGTCACCCCCGTCACGCCACTGGCGTCGCCCAGCACCTCGGCCACCTCGGCGTTCCAGATCATCTGGATCTTCGGATTGGCATGGAGCCGCGCCTGATTGGTGCGGTCGGCGCGCAAGCTGTCGCGGCGATGGATCAGATAGACCTTCTCGGCGAAGTTGGTGAGGTACAGCGCCTCCTCGACCGCGGTATTGCCGCCGCCGACGACCGCGCAGACCCGGCCGCGATAGAAGAAGCCGTCGCATGTCGCGCAGGCCGATACGCCACGCCCGCGATACTCGGTTTCGCTGTCCAGCCCCAGCCAGCGCGCCGACGCGCCGGTCGCCACGACGATGGTATCGGCGGTGTAATGCGTACCGCCGTCGCCGACCGCCAGGAACGGCGTGGCGGTCAGGTCGACCTCCACGATCAGGTCGCTGACGACCGCGACCCCTGCCTTGCGCACCTGTTCGCCCATCCGCGCCATCAGGTCGGGGCCAAGCACGCTTTCGTCACCCGGCCAGTTCTCGACCTCGGTGGTGATGGTCAGCTGGCCGCCGGGCTGTGGCCCCTCGATCAGCATCGGGGACAGGGCGGCGCGGGCGGCATAGACCCCGGCGGTGTAGCCTGCCGGGCCCGAGCCGATGATCAGGACCTTGCTGTGCCGGGTCGCGGATGCGGTGTCGCTCTGCATCTCAGGCCTCCACGCTCGCGGGGCTTGGTATCGATGCGACGATGGGGGCCGTCTCCATCAGTTCGATCGCACGCCAGGCGACCGCGCGACACTGTTCCGACGACTGCCCCATGCGCTCCAGCCGCGTGCGAAATCCCGCCGCAAGCGCCGGATGATCGGCGTCGAGGATCGCAAGCAGGCGTTCCAGGCCGGAGAACTCGGCCTTGTAGCCGTCTTTTTCGGCCTGCTCGCGAATGCGGAAGACCTGGCCTTCCTTCTCCATGGTCCACCCGACCTCGGCGAGCGCGCGCGTCAGGCCGAACGAACTCCGCGCGGTCAGCGTATCGCGCAGGACCGTGCGCATCGTGCCGGGCCATGCCGCCGCCTCGACGACATTGCCCGCCTGGCGATCTAGCGGCGCATCGCCCACAGCGTCCGTGGCCGCGACCGCCTTCAGCCGCAGCGCCTTCCAGGCCTTGCGATCGGGCATCTCGCCAGCGAGCGCGCGTCGGTGCAGGTCTACGATCCCCGCACGACAATGTTCGAGGTCGGGGTGGACGCCGATGGTCTCCACCAGTTCGACGTCGTCGAGAAGTTCCACCACCAGTTGCGAGACGATGTGTGACAGGTCCGCCCCCACGGGCGTGCGCGCCAGCCAGGCCTCGGCAAAGATCGCCGCATCTTCCCGTTCGCCAAAGCCGTCATTGACGAACTTCGGCAGGGTCTCGGCCAGGGCGAAGGGATAGCCCAGCGTCTGGGCATAAAGCGGCGTATCGTCGGCCTCGACGACCGCGCCGATCACATTGGCATTGCCGTTTTCCCAGGCGGGAAAATAGACGAAGGTCCCGGCGGTGACGTGTCGGTGCAGCCGCTCCTGCGCCTGCGCCTTGACGGCGGGGTCGCCGTGGAATGCGATGTCGGCCATCATTCCGCCCCGATATGTGCATCGACGAACGCGTCGAGACGGCTGCGCGACATGGTGCCGAAGGCGCGAGCGGTTTCCGCCCCCTCCTTCACGATCAGCAGCAGCGGGATACCGCGCACCTCGAACCGTTCGGCCAGCTTGGGATTGGCGTCGATATCGACCTTCACGATCTCCATCTCGTCGGCATATTCCTCCGCCAATTCGTCCAGCGTCGGGGCCAGCGCCTTGCACGGCGCGCACCAGGGGGCCCAGAAGTCGACCAGCACCGGCTTGTCGTTCTTCATCACGATGTCGTCGAAATCCTGCTCGGTCGCGTTACGCATGATACTGTATCCTCTGGGGAAAATGGGGTTCAGCCGGCCTGTCCGCCGACCATCATCCGGTCGATGCGCAGGGTCGGCTGGCCGACGCTGACATGAAGCTGCTGGCCCTGCTTGCCGCAGGTCGCCATGCCGGTATCGAGTTCCAGGTCGTTGCCGATCATCGAGATATGGCGCAGCGCCTCGTGCCCGACGCCGATCAGTGTCGCGCCGCGCACCGGCGCCACCAGCCGGCCGTTCTCGACCAGCCAGGCCTCGATCGTGGTGAAGTTGAAACGACCGGTGACGATATCGACCTGCCCGCCGTCGAACTCGGTGGCGTAGATGCCGCGATCGATCGAGGCGATGATATCGTCCGGTTCGGCGGTGCCGTTTGCCAGGAAGGTGTTGGTCATGCGCGGCATCGGCAGATGCGCATAGGACTGGCGACGGCCATTGCCGGTCGAACGCGCGTTCATCAGCCCGGCGTTCAGCCGGTCCTGCATCAATCCGGTCAGCACCCCGTCCTCGACCAGCACCGTCCGGTCGGGCGCGCTGCCCTCGTCATCCACGCCCAGCGAGCCCAGCCGACCCGGCAGGCCGCCATCGTCGATCACCGTCACGCCGGGCGCGGCGATCCGCTCACCGACCTTGCCGTCGAACGCCGACAGGTGCTTGCGGTGGTGATCGCCCTCCAGGCCATGGCCGACCGCCTCGTGGAACAACACGCCCGGATAGCCCGGGCCGAGCACGACCGGCATCTCGCCGACCGGCGCGGCGATGGCGTCCAGATTGTTCAGCGCCATGTTGACCGCGGTCGCGACCATCGTGTCGACCTCGGCCGTCGGAAAACCCTCCAGCCCGGCGCGACGCCCCAGCCCCGCCTGCCCGCGAGCGCGTCGACCATTCTGCTCGGCGATCACGACCATCGACAGGATCGTCATCGGCCGGACGTCACCCGCGAGCAGGCCGTCGGCCTCCGCCACCAATATGGTGGTGTCGGTGGCACGGACATTGGCATCGACCCGCACGATGCGCGCGTCATGCGTGCGTGCCTGTTCGTCGATATGCTTCAAGATCGCGATCCAGGCGGTCGCATCCTCGACCGCGACCGGGTCGATCGCCGGATAGAGCGCATGCGCCGCCGCCCGGCGGTTGAGCGCCAGGCCGTGCGGGTGGCTGGCCACCGCGCCCCGCCGTTCCAGCGTCCGCACCGCGCGCGCCGTGTCGAGCAATGCGGCTTCGCGAATATCGGCCGAGTGCGCAAAGCTCACCTGGCCGCGATGCGCCGACCGGGCACCGACACCCTGCCGCATCGAGAAACCGCCCTGGGTGACGCGGCCCCCTTCCAGATGCCAGCTGCGCATGCTGGTCGCCTCGAAATACAGCTCGGCAATGTCCGCGCCGCCGCTCGCCAGGACGCCCAGCGCCCGGCCGATCGCCGCCTCGTCCAGTCCCGCCGGGCCGAGCAGCCGTATCCGCGCGCGGTCGAGCGCCGTGTCGCCGCCGTTCATGCCCTGCCTCCTACCTGCATATCGTCGATCAGGATCGCGCCCGTTCGGATCGAACCCAGCCGTTCCACGTCGCTGCCCACCGCGCGAATGCCGTTCAGCATCGCGTCCATCGTGCTGGCCAGCGTGACGTCGTTGACCGCATGGACCACCCGCCCGTCCTCGACCCACAGGCCGCGAACCGCCTGGGTCCAGTTGCCGCTGGCAGGATCGGTCTTGCCGCCCTGGAACTGGCTGACGACCAGGCCGGTGCCCAGCCTCCGCAGCATCGCCTCCCAGTCGCCGCCCTCCGCGCTGCTCGTCAGCCGCAGATTGTAATAGCCATCGGCATTGCCGGTCGAGGCGAGGCCCAGCTTGCGCCCCGAGAAGCTCGATAGGAACAGCCCCTCGACCACGCCGTCGCGCAGGATGGCGCGCGACGATCCGGCGATGCCCTCGCTGTCGAAGCCGCCGCTGGCCAGCCCCAGGGGCTCGAACGGGTCTTCGTGCAGGCTCAGATGCGGGGCCGCCACCCGGCGTCCGATCGGATCGGGCAGGAAGCTCATGCGCCGATAATGCGCCGCGCCGGTCAGCGCCCCCGCCAACTCGCCGACCAGGGTGGCGGCGGTACGCGGCTCGAACAGCACGGGACAGCGGCGGCTGTCGACGGCCTTCGCCCCCAGCGAACCGCGCGCGCGCTCGGCGGCCAGGGTCGCCAGATGCTCGGCGGAAAGCAGGTCTTCGACCCGGCGCTGCTGCGACTGGGCGAAGTCGGAAATGCTGCCGCCCGCATCCTGTGCCAGCATCACCGTCCAGCGCGTGTCGTTGGAACGCATCACGCTGCGGCAGAAACCGTCGCTGGTCGCCAGCGCCCACAGCCCCTCGGTCGCCACCGCCACCGACTCGCCCGCGCGCAACCGGCTGTCCGCTGCGGCGATGCCGCTCGCCACCCCGTCGAGCGTGGTCGCGGCGTCGAGCAACGTCTCGGGCCCGCGCGGGCTGTCGGCGTAGATCGTCGGGATCATGCCCGCAAAGGCCAGAGCGTACGCCGGGGGCATGTCGGCGTCGGGATCGGGCTGAACATGGCCCGCGATCAGCATCGCCTCCTCGACCAGTCGCGCGATCGAGGCCCGGTCGAACGCGGCGGTCGAAGCCGATCCGCGCCGCCCCTCGTGAAAGACGGTCAGGCCCAGGCCCTGGCTGCCGCTACGCTCGGCCGTCTCGACTTCACCGGCGCGCACCGCGATCTTGGCGATGCCCTCGTGATGGACCGAGGCACGGGCGCGCGCGCCGCGCTTGCCCGCCAGTTCAACCGCCATCTGCGCCGCGTCGCGCAGGTCGGCCTCGGTCTGGGTCAGCAACATGGTCATGATTCCACCTCGATCCGGGCCGGGGTCGCATGGCCGTGATGCAGTTGCAGGCGGTGGGTGTGATAGGAGGCGAGCTTGTCATTGTGCACGACGCTGACGATCGTGGAGTCGGGCATCGCCGCCAGCACCGTCTGATAGAAATAGGCCGCATTGTCGGCATCGAGCGCGCTCGTCGCCTCGTCCAGCACCAGCAGGGTGGGCCGCTGGAGCAGGATGCGCGCCAGCGCCACGCGCTGCTGCTCGCCGGGGGACAGTTCGTCCTGCCACATGCGCAGTTCGTGCATCGCGTCGACATGCGTTTCCAGTCGGACCGTTTTCAGCAGCGCGGCGACCTCGGCATCGTCATGATCCTCCGCCTTGTCCGGGAAGCAGATCGCGGCCTTCAACGTGCCGAGCGGCAGGTACAGCCGCTGCGGCACCAGCATCGCGGTGCCCGCGCGCGTCATCGCCACCTGCCCCGCCCCATCGGGCCACAGCCCGGCGATGGCGCGCAGCAGCGTCGTCTTGCCGTTGCCCGACGGCCCCTCGATCACCCAGCGCTCGCCATGGCGGATCGTCCAGTCTGCCACTTGCAGCAAGGGCTCGCCGTTCGGGCGACGCAGCATCAGCCCGGTCGTGCTGATCGCCACGCCATCGGGCGTGCCGCCCGGCGTGAAGCCGATCCCGCGCGGGCGTTCGTAATCGATCGCGTCGTCGAGCGCCTTCAACCGGTTGATGTTGGCGACCTGCCGCGCGATGCTCGGGTAGGACTGGACGATGAAGGACAGGCTGGAGGCGAATTGCGTGAAGGCATCGCGTGCCCCCTGAACCTGGCCGAAGGTGATCGCGCCGGCGAAGTATTTCGGCACGGTCAGGAACAACGGCACGACCTGCATCGTCCGCTGATAGATGTCCTGACCCGCGCTCAGCCCCGCATTGGCCAGCATCAACTGATAGAAGTTGCGGCGGATATTGGCGAAGGCGTTCTTCAGGCCGTCCTGCTCGATCGCCCGCGCGTTGGAAAAGGCGATCTGCTCGCCGTTGCGGCGGACGTGGAGCAGGCCGGCGCGGTAATCGGCTTCGTAATGCTGCTCGCGCATCTTGCGCCGGACGAACGGCTTGCCGATCCAGGCGATGAAGACCGTACCGAAGACGACATAGGCGATCGAGAACCAGATCAGGTCGCCACCGGGAAGCGGGATGCGATAGCCGAACAGCGGGATGGCGATGGGCGACGAGGTTTCCAGCAGGATCGCGGCAAAGGCGACCGCGCGCACCAGGCTGAACACCATCGAGATCGTGATGCTCAGCGGCGAATTGCCATATTCCAGGCCCATCGACGTGAAGGCCCGCAGGTCTTCGGCGATACGCTGGTCGGGGTTGTCGATCATCCGCAACCGCTCAATCTCGTAGAAACGGTCGCGCGCGAACCAGCGTCCGAGATACCAGTTGTTCAGCCACCGCCGCCAGCGGATCGACAACGTCCAGCCGACGATATTGTGCAGGAACTGCGTCCCGATCGCCAATCCTGAGATCATCATGAACGTCACGACCAGCGACAGGAACAGTCCGCCCTGCCGCTGCTCGATGGTATCGTAGAACTCACGCTGCCATGTGTTGGACAGCAGGAAGACGGAGGTCGTGCCGACCTCGATCACGCAATAGCATGCGACGAGGAACCACGCCCATTTCCAGTCGTCCGACACGAAGTAGCGCGTGCTGAGCCGCCAGGCATGGGCCCATCGTTCGCGCGCGGGCTGGGCGGGCTGGAGACCCGCCTCGCGGCGGGTCTCCTCGACATTGGCTGGGGGTGGCATCATGGTTCGCGTTTACCCGATCAGAACAGGCGCTTGGAAATGCTGAGACGGACGCTGCGCGGCTCGCCGACCGGCACATAGGTGAAAAGCGAGGTCGAACCGTAGTTTCGGCGGTCGAACAGATTGCGGACACCGATGTTGATGTCGAAACCGCGCACGCTCACAAAGGCGTTCATGTCGAACTGCCGCGACGGCGGGACGACATATTGTCCGAGCTGATTGGCGTAGGAACTGGATCGGCCGTACAGCCCCCCCGATACGCCGCCGGAAACGCCCTCGGCGATCTTCGTGCGATAGGTCGAGTAGACGCTGTACGTATCGCGCGGCTGGTTCGCCACGACGGTCTGCAGGGAATTGGTGGTCAGCAGCGCATATTTGGTACGCGTCAGCGACGCCAGCACCGACCAGCCCGGCAGCAACTGCCCGGCGATGTTCAGGTCGATCCCGCGTCCCCGCTGGCCCGGCCCCGGGAACAGGTTGGTCGGGTCTGCGGGATCGCGAACGATGATGTTGTCCTGCTGGATGTCGAAATAGGACGCATTGATCGTCGCGCGCTTGCCGAACAGGTCGAGCTTGACGCCCGCTTCCTTGTTGTTCGTGATGATGTTGGGCAGGATGGAGCCATCCTTGGCCGCCGTGAACGTCGCCTGCTCGCCGCGCGCATAGTTGGCGAAGATCGACAGGTTGTTCGTGGCGTCGAAGATGATGCCGCCGCTCGGCGACAGGCCGTTCTTGCGCTGCACCACCATTGGCGACGGGCCCGCGAAAAAGGTCTGCGACGTGCTTTCGAACCAGTTCTTGCGCACGCCGCCGAGGATCTTGATCTTCCAGAACTCGATCAGGGCCTGGCCATACACCCCCTCCTGCTTGCCGCCAGTGCGAATCTGTACATTGCCAAAGGGCGACCACGGCACGACGACCAGCGGCGTGGCCGCCGTGAGCGACGGGTTCGTGGCGCGGTTGTAGACCGTTCCGCTCTGCTGCTCGCCGGAACCGTCGCTGTAGTTATAGCCGACGTTGAAACTGGCCTTCACGTCGTCACCGATATGCGTCTTGATCCGCACGAAGCCGTCGAAGGCATTGGACGAGCCGTCCTGCCGCGAACCCTGGGTATCGGCGATCAGGGCGCCCGCACGGCTGTAACCGACATTTGCGGCCCGCGTCGTCAACAGGGTCTGGTCATGCATACCGCGCAGGACGAGGTCGATACCGGGTATGACCTGCCGCGTCGCATCGAAGTAGAAACGGCTCGTGTTGATCCGAATGCCCTGATTGTCGGCATAGATCGGACGCGATGGATCGCGGTCGATGATCTGCCGCGTCTTGTTGTCGAACAGGGTGAAGGCACCGATACCGCTGATACCCTCGTTGATGCTGGCGCCGACCACGATATCGGTCAGGCGATCCTTGTACCGCAGCGTCGGCGCGAACAGCCAGTTCTTGTCGCCGGTATAGCCGCCGTAGTTATGGTCCATCGTCTGTGCACTGGCGATGACGCGCCCCGACAGCTTGTTGTCGGCGGTGATCGCCTTGTTGGCATCGATCACCCCGCGAACCAGTCCGAACGAACCCGTGTCGACGCCGACCGCCAAACGCTCCTCGGCGCTCGGCTTCTTCGTCACGACGTTGATGTTGCCGCCCAGATTGCCGAACCCGGCGAGCAGCGCATCGGGCCCCTTCAGGACTTCGACCCGCTCGATATTGGCGACCGGCTGATCGGCCCCTGCGTTGACGCCATATTGCGATGTCGTCGTCAGGCCGTTGACCAGGCCACCCGCCGAGAATTCGCGAATGGTGTAGCTCGCGCCGCTGTTCGGGGTGTTGCCGAACGTCGACACGCCGCCCGCATTGCGCAGGATGTCGGTGATGCTGAGCGCCTGCTGCTCTTCGATCGTCTTGGCGGTGATGATCTGCGTGTTACGCGGCTGGCCGCGCAGCCCCAGGCCGTTGCGGTCGGAGCTCGACGCCTGGCGGACCAGCACACTGGTCTCCGCCTCGTCGCGCCGCGCGGTCACGACGATGTCGTTCGCGACGACAAGCCCACCCTGCACCGCCGGAAACACGGCGAGGCTCGTGCCCTTGATCGCCGCGCGGATCGCTTCCTTCGCCGAGTGTGCGCCGCGAACCGGGCGCGACGTAAGACCCTTGACTGCATCGGGATCGAAGTTGACGTTCTCGCCGGACTGGCGGCCGATGGTGTCCAGCGCGCGGTCCATCGCCATTGCGGGAACATCGATGGTGCCCGTCCGCGCGGCTTGCGCCAGGGCGGCGGAAGGAACCCCCACGCCGAGTGTCGCGATGATGCTCAGGCTGGCAAATCCCAGCAGACGACGCCCCTTAACGGTCAGATCCAGCATAAAATCCCCTCCCCAGGGCACACGCCACCCCCGCACGGCGAAGCCGCACGCTGGACAGAACGAACCCATGGTTAGACAAACGGTTAACGCCTTGCGGCGAACAATGCGGCGACGCCCCATGGGGCTGCGACCGCGGCCGTACTCCTGCTGACGATAGTCCGTGTCTTGGCCGTGGTGACGAACCAGCCGGGCTTTCTGTCATGGGAAAGGCTATGCTTCACTCATGTGACAGGCAAATTCGAAATGTTCATGCCCCCATGAGCCATATCGATCATGGCGGTGGTCGACGTTCCTGGCGGAAATACTCCTCGATCTGCCGGGCGAACCAGCCCAGCATCGGATCGCGCCGCTTATGGGGCGCGCATTGGGCAACGATCATCGTCCGTGGCCGCTCGAAGGGTGCCGCCACTACCTTCACCGGCAGGATGGAGGCGTAATGCTGGAACAGCCACACGCTGCCCGTGGCGATCAGGTCGCTGCCGATGATGATGCCGGGCAAGGCCGCCTGCGACGTCGTGCGCATCACGATCCGTCGCGCGCCCAGCAGCTCCAGCGCGTGCGCGTCGCCTGCGAACCCGGACAATCGCTCGTCGCGCGCCGTGATATGGCGCGCGGCCCGGTAGGTTTCCTCGTCGATCTCGTATTTGCCGTGCAATGTCGAATGGCCGGTCCAGACCATGCAGGACATATGATCCTCGATGATCGGCACCCGCTCCAGTTCGGGCAACGCCTCGGCGACGGGCAGCAGCAGCAGGTCCGCGCCCTGGTCCAGGACGCGACGCGGATCGCGGGGATCGAGCGGGATGACGTTCACCACCAGCTTTGGCGCACTTTCCACCAGCAACTGCTGCATCCGGCCGAGCAGTATCTGTTCGATGGCATCCGCCGCGGCCACGGTGATGGTGCCCGCCGAGGTCAGGGGATCGAAGACCAGCGAGAAATTGAACGTGCCATCGACCTCCCGCATGACGCGGCGGACTTCGTCGCGCAGCGCGACACCGAGCGGCGTCAGCTGCTTTTCGCCGTTCAGATAGGTGATCAGGTCATCGGCGAAATGCTCGCGCAAGCGACGCAGCGCGTGGCTCATCGCCGACTGGCTCAAACGCACGCGCCGCCCCGCTTCGGTCAGGGTCGGCGCATGGAGGATCGCATCGAGCGGGTAGAGCAGGTTCAGGTTGAACCGATGCACGGGCACCTGAAGGTCGCTGCTATCCGCCGTCAATGCCTGGACCTTCCATAACGATATGCCGCGAGCGGCATTATCGACCGGTTTCGCGACAGGCGAAAGCGCTCATTCGGCCGCTGGTGGCGACACCCGCAGATATTGTTCCGATCACGCTGCCATGATCGTGGACGGCACGTCTTCGGCGTCCGGTCCCTGTTTCTTGCGGCCGCGTCCTGTGCCGTTTCGACGCGGACGCGGTACGGCAGGCCCCGCCTGGACGATTGTGGGCACTGATCCCGCGGGATATGGCTTGGGCATCACGGGGGACGAAAATTGGCGGACAAGCGCAAAAGAATATTGGCGGTCGCGTCCGGCGGCGGTCATTGGGAGCAGATTCTGCTGCTGCGCGATGCGTTTACCGGCCACGACATCACCTTCGCCACGACGATGAACGGCCTGGGCGAGCGCGCCGGGATCGCGGGCGTGCGTGTGATCCATGATTGCAACCGCAACAGTCCGATGTCGGCCGTGCTGTGCACCCTGGACCTGTTGCGCGTCATCGCACGGGTCCGTCCGCAGGTGATCGTCAGCACTGGTGCGCTTCCCGGCTTCTTGACACTCGCGATCGGGCGGCGGTTCGGGATCAGGACGGTGTGGGTCGACAGCATCGCCAATGCCGAGGAACTGTCGATGGCCGGGCAAAAGGCCCGCCCGCATGCCGATCTGTGGCTGTCGCAATGGCCGTTCGTCGCCGAACGGACGGGCGCGGGCTATGCGGGGTCGGTGCTGTGATCTTCGCGACGGTCGGCACCCAGTTGCCCTTCCCCCGCTTCGTCGGAGCGCTCGATGCGATTGCCGGGCGGCGCGGCCTGCGCATCGTCGCGCAGACGTGCGGCGACACCGACGCCCGCCCGCACCTGGACCGGCACGAGCATCTCGATCCCGTCACCTTCGACCGGTTCGTCCGAGAGGCCAGCGTGATGGTCGGCCATGCGGGCATCGGCAGCATCCTGAGCGCGGGCCGCGCGGGCAAGCCGATCATCCTCTATCCGCGCCGCGCCAGCCTGGGCGAGCATCGCAACGAGCATCAGTTGGCGACGGTGGCCGCATTGTGCGACCGCCCGGGCATCCATGTCGCGCATACCGACGAGGAACTCGAGGCGCTGCTGACCACGCCCGACCTGACGCCCTTCCAGCTGGAACAGAGCGCCAACCGTACCGCGCTGGTCGACCGACTGCGCGCCTTCATCGCGGCGTGAATTTGCCACGGGGAATGAAGACGATGACAATGATCGACGAGAATAGCGGGCGCGCCATTCCTCGGCTCATCCATCAGATTTGGCAGGGCGACGAACTCCCCCCGGCCTGGCGGGAGACGATCGACAGTCTGAAGCAGCAAAATCCGAACTGGGTCCATCGCCTCTATGACGAGGCGGACGTCGAGGCGCTGATCCAGACGCACTATGGCACGGACATGCTGAAAAGCTACCGACTGCTCGATCCCCGCTATCATGCGGCAAGGTCGGACTTCTTCCGATATCTGGTCGTGCACGCCCTGGGTGGTGTTTATCTCGACGTGAAGAGCGGTGCCACACGACCGCTTGACGATATCATCGCGGACGAAGACCAGTTTCTCCTCTCCCTATGGTCGCCCAACTCACGCCCGGCCGAAGCGGGTTTCGGGCGTCACCGCGACCTCAAGCACATTGCCAGCGGCGAATATCAGCAATGGCATGTCATCGCCGCGCCGGAGCACCCCTTTCTGGCGGCGGTGATCAACCGGGTGGTCCACAATATCGCCAATGTCCGCTGGTGGCAGCGCAATGACGGGCGGATGGGCGTTTTGCGGACAACCGGCCCGGTGGCCTATACGCTGGCGATCGATCCGATCCGCGAACGGCACCCGCACCGCCTGATCACGGGCAATGAGGAAGCGGGCCTGCGCTACAATGCGTCGACCACGCCCAGCAGCGGACGCAAAGGCCATTACACCGTGCTGAAGGCACCCGTCGTCATGCGCCCCTGGTATCGCGAACGGATCCACGAGGGCGTTCGCCTCGCTCGCGAGACCGCCAAAACGATCATCCCCCGCTAAACCACGCATAGTGCGTGGCGTGGCACCAAAAAAATGCTTACGAAGCCGCTGTCCTACAGGAACATAAAAAGAACATAGTGGTAGCGACTCAGGGGGGAGCTACATATGATTCGTGTCTTTGGTTTCCTGACGCTAGTTTTGGCGTCATGGATCGGCGGCGAGGGCCTCCAGGCCCAGACCATGGGCAGTTCGGTCCAGTTTCCCGGCGGCTATGCCCCCGGCTCGGCGCCGTGTGTGCGACAGGCGGATGGCAGTTGCGTGCCCGTCGGTCCAGCGGCCCCCCTGCCGGTTGCGGGAAAACAGGAAAGCCTGGTCCTCGCCGCCGCCAACAGCGCGGCCGCGGCGCAGGTCGTTTACGGCGGCGCCTATGTCTTCGGTCAGGCCTGCGGATCCTATAATGGCGGGACGCTGGCGCTGCGATATCGCGGGCCGGACGGGGTCGCGATGCTGACGCTATTGACCCGGGGGAGCAGCGATGCGGCGGGCGGCGCGGCGCTGGTGACGCTAGGCAGCCATGCGATCGTCGACGTGGTCCTGCCGACCGGTGCGACCGAATGCGCCGCCACGCTCGCGCGGGTGCCGTGATGCGGCGGCTCTCGATGATGATCGCCGCATGGGCGGCGCTTTTCGGCGGACCGCTATCGGCGCAGGTCGTCGGCACCGTGCCGGTCGCCACCGCGAACGGCCAGCCCGCAGGCACGCCCAGCGGCCCGGCCTGGATGTTCGGCACCTCGTCCTTTCGGACCGCAGGCGCGGACCTGTACCGGATGGTCGCGTCGGACGCGAACCGGCTGACCGAATTGTCCGATCTCTATCTGACGCCGCAGCCGGCGGGGTGGCGCGTGGTATTCACCAATTTCGGCCTCGATCCTAATTCGCGCCCGGCAGGAACGGCGCGCGAGTTGCGACCGGGCAACGCCAACATGCTGGACTATGTCGTCGCGTTTACCGGTGCGAACGGCACCGGCACACGCATTGCGCTGACCTTTGGCGGGGCGGGCAGCGTGGTGATCGGCGATGGCGGCTTCGTCATCAGCGATCCCGTGCCGACGCCGTGGCCGGGCGGCTTCCTGCGCACCTCGATCAGTACCGCCATGGGGGCCGCGCGTCCGCGTGGTTTCACCAGCATGGGCCAGATCGGCGAGGCGCGGCGGCATCTGGCGGCGGCGAACCCGGCCTATGCCATGGGCGGCTCGATCACGAATGTCGGGCTGACCGCGAACACCACCAACGGCTATTCGCCCGTCGCGGTGCTGGTCCCGTGGACGCGGCAGCCGTCCATCCTGGAAATCGGCGACAGCATCACCCAGCAGGACGACCTGCCCCAGCTCGCCAGTGCGCGCGGCATGGTGGGCGGGGTCACGCGCGGGCTGGACGACGATGCGACGACCGGCCGCTTCGGCATCGGCAATTTCGGCCACCACGGCGCGCAGATGGCCGATTTCATGGATCTGGCCGAGGGGCGCTTCGGCCTGCGCTATGCCCTGCTCTCGCATATCCACACCGTGTTGAACGGGGGACAGGCCTGGCCGTTCTCGGCGATCTGGAGCCAGGGACTGCGCAACGACTTCTCGTCCATGTCCCATGCGGAGGGCACCGCGCCCGACATCGCCGTCAACGACATGGAAGCACGGGCGACCGCCTGGTGGAGCTTCCTGGCCAAGACCTTTCCCGGCATACCGATCATCCAGTCCACGGTCACCCCGCGCACCATCGACACGACCAGCGGCCGTACCGTGCCGTCGGCGCAGACGGGCAATGGCCTGGCCAGCCAGTCGCCGCTGCAGACCGTTAACGACTGGATCATGACGCGCCCCGCCCCGCTGGCGCTCGCGGTCGATCTGCGTCCGGCCTATCAGGCGGCAGACGACGGCACGGGCACGCCGAAATGGAAGCCGACGCCGGTGGCCGCGTCCGGCGGCGGGACGCTGGCCGCCGCGCTCATTATGGGGACCGATATTTCCGGTGCCGGGATACGGATGACCGCCACCGTCGCGCCCAGAGCGGGCGAATATCTGGTGTTCGAGCCGGGCGGCCCCAACATGGAAATCGCGTCGCAGGCCCTGTCGGTCGTGAACAATGGCGACGGCAGCTATACGGTCAGGACACCCTATTATGCCGCACGCAAGGCGCATCCGGCCGGGTCCATGGTCTCGACCTCCAACAGCGCGGATGGCACGCATCCAGGATCGGCCGCACAGCAGGCGGCAGCCGTCCCGGTAATCGCGGCCAAGCCGAAGATCGCGACGCTCGTCGCACGCTGATCCGCGCACGGACGGAGCCGGGGCGCAGGCGAAATGCGCGCCCGGCCTGCCCTGTTTCGAGAATGTTCGGGCCGCCAAGACCGTCGCATGGCCGGGGAAACCTCGCTAGGTCCGCGACATGGAGCGGATGGGCGACGGGCAGGTCAAGACGGAGTGGGGATCGAGGCGGACACGGGCCGCGGCGATCCTGTTGGCGGGACTGCTGACCGCCGAACAGCTGGCACTTGGCGCGAACGGTCCGCTGCTCGCGATCCTGGCGGCGGGCGCACAGATCGCGCTGGCCATCGCGGTCCTGATCCTGCTCGCGCCGCCCGCCGCCTTCTGGCGTCCGGCTGCGCCCGTGCTGATCCTGGCGCTGGCCACCATCGGCTGGATCGCGCTGCACGCACTGCCGGGGCGAGCCATTGCTCCCGATCTGGTCGCGCCCGGCCTCGTCCGGGCCATCGGTCTGCTCGCCTTGCTGCTGGCGGCGGCCTGGATCGGCTATCGTCGGGGATTGATGCGCATCGCGATCGGGTGGATCGTGCTGTTCGGACTGGCCCAGATCGCCACCGGCCTGATCCTGCGCGGGATCGATCCCGGCCATGTCTGGGGCGTCGGCAAGGGTATCCTGGCCGATCGCTTCACCGGCACCTCGCTCAACGCCAATGCCAGCGCCTGCCTGTTCGGCGTCATCGCGCTGCTGGGGCTGGGGCGCTGGCTGACGCTGATGCGGGAGAGTGGCGAGGATCGCGATAGCGGCATCGTCGCGCGGATCGCCGCGCTGCTCGGCCTGACCATGGGCACGGGCGCCTGTTTCATCACCGGTTCGCGTACCGCGCTGTTGCTGCTGATCGCCGGGCTGGCCTTTGTCGCGGGACGCGATCCGTTGCTGCGGCGACGGCTGCTCCGGCCGCGGGGCCTGGCGATGCTGGCGGTTGCCGGGTTCGTGCTGGTCATGCTGGCGCTGACCATCGGCGACGTGACGCTGGAGCGGATGGCGATGACCACGACCGATGCGGTCACGCGGGTCGAAATCTGGCGCCATTATGCCGGGCTTGCGGAGCGGTCCTGGCTATGGGGCTATGGGCCGCTGAGCTTTGACGAGGTCAATCTGATGAGCCTGCGGACCGCCGCGCAGGCCAGCCTGCTATGGTATGTCCACTCCGCGCATAACGAGATCCTGTCGCTGCTGCTGGAGGGCGGTGTCCCCTATCTGGTGCTGGCGACGGCGACGATGGCGGCGATCCTGCTGGCCATCCATCGCCAGCGCGACCCGAAGCGCGCCGATCCGCTGTTGCGCGCGATGATGGTCGCGACGACCTTCGTGCTGGCCTGCGCGATGGTCGACATCACGCTCGACGTGCCCGCCATGGCCGCATTGCAGGTGGTGCTGCTCGGCCTGCCCTGGGGCCGCGCGGTGCGACGCATGGTCGATCTGCGCCGGTCGGCGGAGCGTCTGCCCCCGCCGACCGGCGCTGCGCTTCACAGCCCGCGATAGCCCGGCGAGCGATAGTTCAGCCCCGCCGCGCCGTTGCGGACGAACTCACCGACCGAGGGCTGGCCGACCAGCGCGCTTCCGCTGATTTCCTTGATCGTCGGCCAGGTCAGGACATTGCCCTTCAGGACCGCGCCGCCCAGCTTGTTCCAGGGAATCTTGTTGCTGGCGGGCCAGACCACCTGTTCCTGCACCATCCCTGCCTTGTACGACCAGCTGCTGGTGCCGACATAGACCTGGTCGAGCAGGACCGGCTGGCGTTTCTGGTTCTGGTCGTCGAACAGCCAGAGCAGATAGCCGCTCTGTGCGGTCGGATCGATATAGCGCAGGTCGACCCGGTGCAGCTCGACACTGCCCAGCAGATGCTGGGGCGACAGGAACAGTCCCTGATATTGCGAGGTGCCGGTCAGCTTGTCGATGCGCAGGTTGCGGCACGATCCATATAATTGGACGAGGTCGGCGTGCAGGCCGCTGGTCGTCGACATCGCGCCCAGCAGGCGGACATTCTGGATCGTATAGTCGGGCCCCGGCACCGCCTGGTCCCACCCGCCGATCTCGATCGCGTCATAGCCATAGGACTGGCCCAGATCGATCTTCACCCCTTCGATGAAGGTCGTGCTGCCGCTGGGCTGGCCCGAGAATTTCAGCGCGGCGCGCGGGTGCAGGCCGACATAGCGCCATGTGACCGTGCCGTCGGTGATCGACGTGCCGGTGCCCGACGGGGTCGAGGATGCGCCCGTGCGGCCGCCGGTCGTCGCCTGGTACATCGGGAACGACCCCGTCGACAGGACGACCAGGTCCCCCTTGGCGACCGACGCGCCCGCCGCATAGGCCTTGACCGCCGGGACATGGATTTCGCCGCCGACCAGCACGATGTTGCGCCCGCCGATGATCTGCAACGGCTCCTCGACCGCCCGGTTGGTCGGCAACAGGATGCGCAGATCCTGCTCATAGGGGAATTTGTACGACGCCTCGAGATGCGCGACCGAGCGCAGGTCGACGACCTTCTCCTTGGTCAGCGTCGGGGGCGCCCAGCGCAGCGCATCGCCCACCGGAACGGACGACACCGCATCGCCCTGCGCCAGGGTCGACGCATCGGCGGTGACCGGTGCGGGCGTCGGCGTGGGGGTCGCCGCGGGCGTGGGGGTCGGGGTCGGAGTGACGACCGCAGGCGCGTTCACCACCGTGATCGACGACGGCGTGCTGGCGGTCGTTCCCGATCCCCCTCCGCAGGCACCGAGCATAAGGCATGATAGAAGCGTCGCGGGCATCGGGCGCATGATGACACTCTTGCAGTTCGATTGTCTGCAATCGTTTTGGACGCCCCGGCTTCACCGGGGACTTTCGCGCCGAGGTTAACGCGCCGTTCGCCGTGATTTTGCTTATAGGGTCCGAGCGATCCGATCGTTCCACTGCGGGGCAGGCCGCCGCGCATCGCCCCTTGCGGCAGGGCGACGGGGCGATAGAGCCGGGGGGGACGCCGGTGCGCCCGAACCCCGTGCGCGCGAAACAGGACATCGCATGTGATCGGTTACCTCATCCAGGCCCATGCGAACCCCGCACAGTCGCTGCGACTGGTCGAGGCGCTGCAATCGCCGGTCGCGCGCACCTGGATCCACATCGACCGCAAGGCCGACCGCGCCCCGTTCGAAACCGCGATCGGCGCGCGGGCGACGTTCGTGGACGACCGGGTCGAGGTGCACTGGGGCGGCTGGTCGCAGGTGCAGGCGACGCTGAACCTAATGCGCCGCGCGCTGCGCGACGCGCCGGACCTGACCCACCTTGCACTGCTGAGCGGAGCGGACTATCCCCTGTCCTCGCCCGAGACGTTGCTCGATTATCTGCGCAAGAGCGGACAGGAGCATATCGACACCGCCCCCTTCCCCTCGGTCGAGCTGAAAAAGCCGTGGAGTCGAATTTCCAAGCGCTTCGTCGAGGGTGGCGACCGGGGCGGCAGCGTGAAGGCGCGCGCCATCCGGCTGCTCAACCGCGCGTTTCGCCTGTTGCCCGACCGCGCCGTCGACCGGCGACTGGGCGGTTTGACGCTCCACACCGGCGGCAGCTGGTGGGTGATGTCCGCCGATGCCGCCCGTGCCGTGCTGGACCTGGTCGATAGCGGCCACCCCAGCCTCGCGCTGTTCCGCTCGGCGCGCTGCCCGGACGAGATGTTCTTCCAGACCTTGCTCTGCTCGGGGCTGACCGGCCGCCCGATCGGCTGTGCGCTCACCTGGGCTGACTGGAGCCGCCGAAGCGCCAGTCCCGAGGTGCTGAACGACCGTCACGTCGCGCTGTTCGCCGACCCCGATTTCCGCCTGGATGGCATTCACGGCACGGGGCCATGCTTCTTCGTGCGCAAGATGCCCGCCGACGATGCGGACATGGCCGACCGGCTGCGCGCATTGTGGCGCAAGCCGAATATGACGACGACCTGACCCATATTGGCCCGGTCGGGCATCGGATCGTTGCTTTTCGGGAACGCCCCGTACCGTTATGGCGCAGTGACAAGGGGGAAGGCTTCGTCTGGGCAGAATTCCGTGCCCAGGGGCCGACTAGACAGTCTATGGCCAGTCTCAACAAGTTCCTGTGGCTGCAACGCTCGCTGATCCGCGCGCGGCTCTATTATTACAACCGTATCTGGGGTATGTCGCTGCACCCGACGGTGCGCATGTCGATGACCGCAAAGTTCGACCGCACCTATCCGCGCGGCATGCATATCGGCGAAAAGACCTACGTCGCGTTCGGCGCGGCGATCCTGACCCATGACATGACGCGCGGCATGTATGTCGACACCGTGATCGGCCGCCACTGCTTCATCGGCGCCAAGAGCCTGATCATGCCCGGCGTGCGTATCGGCGACGAGTCGATCGTCGCGGCGGGCGCGGTGGTGACCAAGGACGTGCCGCCCCGCTGCATCGTCGCGGGCAACCCCGCCCAGATCGTCCGCCGCGATATCGAGGTCGGGCCCTATGGCCGCTTTCGTTCGGTCGACGCGCCCAAGCCGGTGGTCGCGGATGCCGCCGAACAGGCGCTTCGGCATGGCTGATCGCCACACCGATCCCGGCAGAGGCGGTCGGCGATGACCAGCCCGGCCCTGAACCTCGCCGTCGAGCGCCCCGGCATCCCGGTGGCGCGGACGAAACCGTCACTCAGCCCACGCGAAAAGCGCTTTCGCGGCCTGTTATGGGCCGCGTTCCTGCTTCAGCTTGGGGCGTTCCTGTGGCTCTATACCGGCGGACAGTATCAGCTGGATGCCGCGCAGTCGGGCGGTGCGCGCTATTTCTCGCTCGCGCGCTATGCCGTGCTGCTGCTGCTGGGCGGCCATGTCGTCCTGACGCTCAATCGCGGAGCGGACTTTCGCGCGCTGATCCGGGAGAATGCCGCCTCCTATGCGGTGATCGGGATGATGATCGTCTCGGTCGCATGGTCGTCCTATCCCTGGGACAGCATTCGCGGCGCGACGCAGTTGCTGCTCGCCAATGTGATCGCCACCGCGCTGTTCCTGGAAAGCCCGACGACGCTCGGCCTGGCGCGGCTGCGGTCGATGGCGGCGTGCTTCGTCGTGCTGAGCGCGCTGTTCTCGGCGGCGTTCCCGCATCTGGCGACGATCGCGGGCGGTTATGGCGACGTGTACAAGGGCGCGCTGCGCGGCATCCTCAGCGACAAGAATCCCTTCGGCAATGCGTTGTCGAGCTGCATGGTCGTGCTGGTCCTGACCGCGCGGATCGGCCCCGGCTCCTGGTTCCGCACGCCCTATATGGCGTGCATCGCCGCCGGGCTGGTCATGCTGGTGCTCAGCCAGTCGGCGACCAGCATGATCGCGTTCCTGATCCCCGCCCTGCTCTTCGCGGTAAACCGCACCGTGCTGGCACAGACGCCCAATGCCGGGCTTCGCCTGCTGCTGGTGGCGATCGGCACGCTGGTGGCGGGCTTCGTCGCCTTTGTCGGCCCGACCCTGCTGGCCGAGGCGAGCGGCACCGTCGGTCGCGATGCGACGCTGACCGGCCGGACCGAGATCTGGGAGCTGACGTGGAACGCCGCGCTCCAGCGCCCGCTGCTCGGCCATGGCTATCTGTCCTTCTGGCAGGATTATATCGGCGAGAACGGCATGCTCGCACGGCTGGGCATGTGGGAAGTCGCCGAGGCGCATAACGGCTTTATCGAGGTGCTGCTCAGCGCCGGGTTCGTCGGCCTGACATTGGTCGTCATCGTGCTGCTCTATCTGCTGGCGCGGTCGTTCACCGGCATGATCCTGCAACCCCGCAACGGCAGTGCCGAGGCGGCGCTGCTGCTGGTGTTGAACATCGTGCTCGAGAACTTCACCGAGTCCGTCTACCTCGCCCCCAATTACGCCGCGACCACGATGATCGCGGTGGCCTGCATCCTGGCGCATCGGCGCGACTATAGCACGGGCCCGACATGACCTCTTCGCTTGACCAACAGGCCAGCGCCCCGCGCGACGGGGCCTGTCCGCCCATCATCCTGTTCTCCACGACCGACGGGCGCGGCGACCGGATCGCCATGCTCCAGCGCATGGTCGCCTCCGTCGCGCACTTTCGCGCGGCGACCGGCGCGTCGGTCCGCCTGCTGCTGCTGCGCCAATGTGCCGAGGACGGGTCGATCGACCTGCCCTCCTGGGTCGAGGTCAGCGAGGTCACCGGCCACCTGCCCCTGTCGGTGGCGCGCAACCGGTTGATCGAATCGGTCACGGTCCCGGCGGATGCCGTGGTCGCCTTTCCCGACGACGACGCCTGGTACCCCGACGGCGCGCTGGAGCATATCGTCGCGCGGTTCCGGACGCAGCCGACGCTGGACTTCTGGTTCTGCCGCTATGCCAATGCGCCAGTCGCGGTCGACGCCGCGTGCGAGCGCAAGCCCGTGCTGCAGGATGTGCTGCGCGAGGCTTCGTCGAACACCATCGTCGTGCGCGGCCGCCTGTTGAACGCGATCGGCGGGTTCGACCCCGAACTGGGCGTGGGCGCCCCGCTGGGTTCGGCCGAGGATACCGACTTCGCGATCCGCGCATTCGGCTCGGCGCGGGCGTCGTGCATGCTCGACGCCGCCGTGATCGGGCATCGCGACCGGAACACCGCGATGCGCGCCCGCTATTATCGCGGCGCGCTGATCACCATCATCCGTCACGCCCGCACTGTCCCCGGTGGTCGGAAGGCGGCGTTGCGCAAGGTCGCGGTCGGCATGGCTCTGACCGTGACGCGGTCGATGTCAGTCAAGGACTTCCGCCGGGCGATGCGCGAAGGCGCCGCCGCCTGGCGTCACGCGCCGCACACCCGCCCGGCCGCCTGACGAAGAAGGCGAACATGCTCATGCCCACCTCTCCCACCGTCTCGATCATCATTCCGGTCCGCAACCGGCCCGTGCTGATCCGCCGCGCGATCGAAACCTGCCTGGCGCAGACGCGACCGGCCGAGCAGATCGTCGTCGTCGATGACGGCTCGACCGACGACACCGCCGCCGTGGTCGAGGAATTGCGCGCGACGGTCGACACGCTCGTTCTGGCCCGCCGCCCGGTCAGCGGCGGTGCGGCGGTGGCGCGCAACAGTGGTGCTGCGGTGGCGACGGGCGATTATCTCGCGTTCCTCGATTCCGACGACGAGTGGGAACCGACCAAGCTGGAACGCCAGATGGCGCTGGCCGCCGCGCATCCCGAATGCCCCGGTATCTTCTGCGGCATCCTGTACCGCTATGCGGGCCGGGCCGAGCGACAGCTGATGCCGCCGCCGGTGGTGACGCGCCGCCAGCTCGAGATCGAGAACACCCTCGCCTCGACCTCGACCGGGCTGGTCCGCACCGACGCCTTTTGTGCGGTCGGCGGCTTTTCCGAGGATCTGCCGAATTGCGAGGATTGGGAATTGTGGCTGAAGCTCGCCGGGATCGGGTCGCTGCGCGTCGTCCAGGAACTGCTGCTGCATTATACCTTCGATGCCAACAACAAGCTGTCGCGCGATGCCGAGAAGCTGCTGCGCGGGCATGAGATGGTGTTCGCGCGGATCGTCGCGGCCCTGCCCGCCGCCGCGCCGCATCGCTGGATCGCGGCGATGCACGAATTGAAGCGGGCGGAACAGCATGTGCGCGTGACCGGCGATCATAGCCGGGCGTGGCGTCACCTGGCGGGTGCGGTCACGCGCTATCCCTCGCTCTCCGTGATGAAGCGTGCGCTGCACTTGGGCATGGTCGATATCCGGCACGGGCGGCGTAACTGACGCACCGCCCGGCCCGACCGGGGGTCAGCGGCGACGTTTCACCGCCACGCGCGCCGTATCCAGCACCCGCATCGGCAGCGAACGCTGCCCCGCCACGACGGCGGCCACCGTCGCCTCGTCCATGTCGCAGCGGATCGAGGTCCGCGGCCGCAACCAAGCACGCGCACGGGCCAGGCCGCAATCGCTGGTATAGACATGCCGGAACGGCCGCCGCCGCAGCGCGTCGATCACCCGTCGATCGTAACGGCCGAACGGGATCGCCGCCTCGGTAATCGGCGCGGCGATCAGGTCGCCCAGGATCGCGCAACTCTGGTCGAGTTCGGCGTCCAGCCGGGCATCGTCGCAATCGGGCCAGGCCGGATGGTGCAGGCCATGCGTGCCCACGCCCATCCCCTCGCGCGCCAGCGCACGGACGGCAGCGGGGTCGAGAAAGCCGCGCTCGTCCAGCATCCCCGCCAGCACGAAGAAGGTCGCGGTCAACCCCCGCCTGCGCAGGCCGGGCAGGCCGATGGCCACATCCGACATGTTGCCGTCGTCGAACGTGATCAGGTAGCGCCGCCGATCGCGCGCATCGGCGATGCGGTCGAGGATCGACTCATAGCGCGCCTCGCTGACCCAATAGGGCTTTTCGTCGTCGGGCACCGGCCGATCAGGCTCACCGATGCCGTGGAAGTTGATGATGATGGTATCGCCGAACATCGGGATCAGCCTTTCAGCGAAAGGGAGGCGGGCAGACCACCGGACCGAACACCCGGCCGCCGGAGGGCACGAAGCCCCAGTAGGAAGTCGCTAAGCGCCAGCTTGCGCTTGGCGACCAGCGACAGGCCCGAGATCAGCTTGCGCACATACTCGCCCGCCAGCCCCGGACTCGCCCAGGCATTGCGTGCCAGCACGGTCGCGGACCCGGCGAAGTAGCGCGCCCGGTTGGCCGGGTTCCAGTCCCGATGCCCGATCAACGCGTGACCACAGGCCAGCCCCTTGCCCCCCGAACGATAGAGGCGAACGGCGAAATCGGTATCCTCGCCACCGTTCAGCGCGGTGCCGACGCCCAGCCCCTCGTCGAACAAACCGACCCGTGCCATCAGCGAGCCGCGAATGACGAGCGTGATCGACGAACTGCGCCGCACCACGTCGCTGGCCCGCGCGCGGTGCGTCGCGCCGAACAGCGCCGGGTCGGCGGCGGGCGACGATCCATAGCGGCAGAACCAATATTGCAACTGCGGATCCGTCACGAACATTTGCCCGACCATGGGCAGATAGGTGTCGGTAAACCAGCAATCGTCATCCGGGAACAGCACCAGCGAGCCGTCCGCAAAGCCCTCCTCCGCCGCGATCGTCCGCAGGATCCGGTTGCGTGCCTGCGACAGCGACATGCGCGTATCGGAGGTCATGGGCCGGACGAAGCCGGGCAGCGCCGCGATCGCGCGCATCGCCCGTGCATCGGGTCGCTGGAACAGGGTGATCAAGGTCAGATCGACCTGTCCGGCGACCATCTGCAACGACGACACCAGTCGCTGATAATCGTCGCTTACCCCATCACGACTATCGGTCGTGCATACCAGCCAGATCATAGCCCCCCCTTTATTTCAGGAAGGCGGATAATCAGTCGCGATCGCCAATAATAATGAATGTTAAGCCGGGTCATTTGTCATGTTCATGAAATTTCATGACATGTATCCGTAACTTCCGTTTCATCTCCAATTCATCTTGAGATGTCCGCTTTGCCAAGGCGCTGTGCAAAAGGATTTTTTGCCCTGGTCACGCGACAGGTGCGAAATCTGGCAAACGTCCATTACACCGCGTAACGGCGTCATGTTCCGTTCATCGCCGCCCCAATGCGGTACAGCGGTCATACGAATTTCCCGACAGCGCCTAGCCCCGCCGCGACTGCATTCGTGCCATGGCGGTCCCGCTGCGATACACTCGCGCCGTCATGCGCATGCTCCGTTCCGACTCGCACATTGCGTGCGGCGCGGGACGGCGGCACTACCCGCATGGCATGGCGCATAGCGAACCGCTTCGGATGCGGCCGTGCTCAGGGGGCAGAAGACCAGGCATGAAGTCGATTGTCATCGGTATTCCGACGTTCAACCGTCAGCTGTTGCTCACGAAGCTGCTCGACAGTCTGGCCGACGAAATACGGTCCGAACCGGCGGTGCTTCGCGTCATCGTCGCCGACAATGAATGTTCGGACCGGACGCGGGCCATCGTGACGGGGCGCCACGACCTGCCGACCCATTATGTGCCCGTCCCCGAACGCGGCCTGTCGCATGTGCGCAACGCCATCATCGGCGCGGCCTGTCAGCAGGTGCCCGACTGGGACTGGCTGGTCATGCTGGACGACGACGGCACCGTCACGCCCGGCTGGTTGCAGGCGCTGGTCGGCTGTGGCGAGCGGTTCAGCGCCGACCTTGTCGGTGGACCGGTCGATGGCATGGTGCCCGACGATGCGCCGGTGCTGGCGCGGGTCAGCCACTTTGCCGGGCGCGAAAGCCATCCGACCGGCCCGATCGACCGGCTCCAGACGACACAGAACCTGGCCATCTCGCGCCGGATCGAGGGGCTGATCGGCTTTCCGCTGTTCGACATCCGCTTCAACGGATCGGGCGGCGAGGATTACGACCTGTTCCGCCGGACCCAGCATGCGGGCGGCAAACTGGTCTGGTGCGACGAAGCGCTGGTGCTGGAACCGACCCCGGCCGAGCGACTGACCAACCACGCGCTGCTCAGCCGCGCCTATACCACGGGCACCTATATGGGGCAGTTGCGCCGCCTGCATGACGGGACTTGGCACGAGGCGACGGGTGCGGCACGTGGCATGGTGTCGAGCGTCGCGAAGCTCGGTCTGGGGCTGGTGTCGCTGAACGCCAGGCGTACCGCGCGCGCCAGCCTGGACGTGGCGCATGCCGTGGGGCGGGTCGCCGGGCTGATCGGCCGCCGGACGTCACGCTATATGTGACGCACGGACGGCGACGCTCAGGCCGGTCGCCGGCGCAGTCGCGCCACACCGCCGTCGATGATCTGCCGGACAAAGCCGACCACTTCGAACAGCGCGGCGCGCACGTCCCCGAACATCGCCAGGATCGCCCAGGTCGCGGCATAGGCCAGGGCATAGCCGATCACGAGCGCCACCAGTGTCGGCCCCGTCCACAGCGCACGAAAAACCAGCAACAACCCCGCCGCCGCCGCCAGCGCCATGGCGAAGGGAGCGATCAGCCAGACCAGATCGGACCGCGACACCGGCCCCTTGCGCCCGACGAACCAGCAGGCCGCCGGCGTGCGGATCAACACTTCGCTCGCCGAATAGGCGATCGCCACGCCCAGCGGCCCCCAGGGCAACCCGCCGACGAACGCGATGATGCACACGGTCGTATTGACCAGCGCCCAGGTCGCCAGGTCCGACGAGCGGCGCTGCGTGATCATCAGCCAGCCCAGCGTGCTGCCGAAAATCTCCAGCAGCCCGGCCATCGCCAGTGCGCGAAAAATCGGCACGACCTCCGCCCAGCGCGATCCCAGCACCAGGTCGACGAACCAGTCGGCACAGACCATCGTCGCCAGGATGGCGGGTGTCGTGAACAGCGCCATCATCCGCACCACGCGCAGATAGGCGTGGCGATAACGACGCGGCTCTTCCAGCAGGCCCGCCAGCGCAGGTTCCATGACCCGCTGGATCGGGTTGTTGACCTGGCGCAGCGGGAACAGCAGCAGCTTGTACGCGCGGTCGTACAGGCCCAGCGCCACGCTGCCCCAGACCTTGCCGATCAGGATATTGTCCAGGTTGCGCGACAGGAAGTTGAAGATATTGGCGCCCGTCACCCCGGCCCCGAAATTCAGCATGTCGCGCCCGTCCGGGTCGCGGCGCGGTCGCGACGGCAACCACCGCGTCGCCAGCATCATCCCCGCCCCCGTCGCCAGCGTGGTGGTCAGCGACAGGACGAACACTGCCCAATAGCTGCGCAGGAACCAGGCGGCGGTCAGCGAGGCGACGAAGCCGATCACGCCCGCCGCCCCCTCGACAATGGCCAGCTGGCTGAACCGCATCTGGCGGGTCAGCAGCGCGCTGTGCTGGGCGTAGCAGCCCGACAGGAAGAACAGCGGCGCATAGGCGGCGAGCAGGTGGAAGACGCGCGGGTCGCCGTAGAACCAGCCGACGACGGGGCTGATCGCCAGCGCGACGATGCACGTCGCCGCCGCGAACACCACGTTCAGCCAGTAGAGGGTGCTCGCCTGGCGCTGGGTCAGCACGCGGCGCTGGACCGCGGCCTGGCTGAGCCCCAGGTCCTGGAAGATCATCATGAAGCCCAGCACTGGGCTGGTCATCGCGACGACGCCGAAATCGGACGGCAGCAAGAGCCGCGACAGCACGACGACCGAGGCCATCTGCAACACCACGCGCAGGCCCTGGAGCGCGGCCGTCACCGACACGCCCGACGCGACACGCGCGCGCAGCTGCGTGTTGACGGGATCGAAGATCGACCGTTCGTCGTCCAGGGCGTCAGTCATGGCGGTTCATAGCGATCGGAACGTCTCTCGAAACAGGGCCATGGGCCACCGGATATGCCGGGATACCCCCGGTCGTCATGTGCGCGGCCGTAGCAGGCGACCCCAGCGGGTGCACGACACGTAATGCAACGCGGCCCCCGGATGCTTCAGCGCCAGACGAAGCATCGGGCCATGATCACGCGCATGGCGATAGCGCGCCAGCCAGTGGGCATGGGCATACATCACCTGCCATTCGCGATAGCGGCGGAGGATCGCCATCTGTGCCGCATCCGCCGTGTCGCGGTAGCGGGCGATCAGCGTATCAGCCAGATCGATGCGGATTTCGGGCCGGAAGTTCGTGCGCGTGCCGCTCGACTGCTGACCGCTGCTCGCGCCCGTCTGCGTCGTATAGACATACAGCGCCTCACGCAGCAGCGCGGCCCGCGCGCCGTGCAGCAGCAACTCGGCGACCAGCATGAAATCCTCCGCCAGCCGGATATCCTCGGAATAGCGGATAGAGTGCGTCTGCAGGAACGCCTGGTCGATCAGGGGTTTGAGAAAGCCGTAGTTGAACGGCGAATGCGGCCGCTCGCTCATGACGAAGCGTTCGAAGTCGAGCGGCTCCTGCGGCGCGGCCAGCGTCAGGGCATGGCCGGTGATGCAGTCAGCCGCCTCGTCATGGAACAGCATGTCGTCGAACACGAGGTCGAACGCCCCCGCCTCCGCCGCCGCGACCATATGGGCCAACCGCTCCGGCAGGAACCGGTCGTCGGCGTCGAGGATGGTCACCCACTGGCCCTGCGCCGCGTCCAGCGCACGGTTGCGCGCCGCACTGGGCCCCGAATTGCGCTCCATCGCCAGAACGCGGATGCGGGGATCGGCCTTCGCATAGTCATGCAGCACCGCCAGCGTATCGTCGGCCGAGCCGTCATCGACCGCCAGCAACTCCCAGTCCGCCAGCGTCTGGTCGAACAGGCTGCCGATCGACACCGGCAGATGCCGCGTGACGTTGTAGCACGCCATGACGACCGACACCTTGGGCCGTGACGCGGCGGGTTGCTCGGGGCGCGGCGCAGGGGGCGACAAATCGTTCACCGGGTCATCTCTTGGCTGAAGCTGCGCCTAGGCCGCGACGGACGCGGGCCGGGCGGCCGGGGAAACGGACGGCGGCTCATGGCTGCCTTGGTGAAGCATGCGGGCCCGAAAGACCGCACCCGCCGGGCTGGCACGAAACGCCTCGGTCATGGCATCGAAGCGGCCTTGCGACAGGCCCGCTTGCCAAACACCTTCATCGAGGACCCGTCCGCGCAGGTCGGCGGTCAGCCAGGGCCACGCGGCCAGTCCGAACCGCACGCGCCATTCGCCTTCTTCGGGCAGGAAGGGCGCGGCGCGGTAGCTGGCGGCAAGCGCCCGGTGCGCGCGCGGACTGGCCACGCCGCCCTCGACATAATCCAGGAAGACCCGCCCCACGAGCGCGGCAGGCCAGACCCGGCGCGCCTGGAGCGCCGCATCAATGTCACGCCGCGCCGCCGCGATCAGGGCATCGCGCCGCGCCGCCGTTTCGCCAAATGCGGCGGCGGCCTTCATCAACCCGCGTGACAGGGCCCCGCGTGGCGGCAGCGGCCTTTCCCGGTTTAACAGATCCGGTGCGGAAAACACCGCCTGGCCGCTCGACTGCGCCGCGCGCTCGGCGACCAGATGCTGGACGCGCCATTCCGCGACTCCGACCGACGCGGCCCAGGCCAGCGCCGCGCCAAGCACCGTCAGGCACGCCAAACGCGTCGCCGCGTCGGCTGGACCAGCCGACGCGGCGCGCGCCCGCGAAGCGGGGACCCCGTCGTCATTCGGCGCGGTAATATTCGGCATATTTCTTGGAATAATAAAGCGCGCCATACGCCTCGACCGAGCGGTCGACCATGGTCATCAGCGCGCCGACGACAGGCGCCTTGTCGCGGGCCAGCCAGTTCAACCCGGTCGCGATCGCGTTGCGCGGCGTGGCGTTCCACTTGATGACCAACAACACCGCGTCGGACAGCAGCGCCACGGTGCGTGCGTCGGCGACTCCCAGCAATGGGGCACAGTCCAGCACGATCCGGTCATAGGAACCGCGCACCTGCGCCAGCAGCTCGGCCATGGCCTCGCCGCTGAACACATCCTCAGGGCTGTAATTGGCGTGCGCGACCGGCAGAAGATCGAGACCCTCGACCTGATCGGCGATCACCACCTCGGCCAGCGTGACGTCGCCGTGCAGCAACTCGACCAGGCCGCGCTCGGGCGTGATGCCGGTGACATCGCGCAGGCCCGCCCGGCGCAGGTCGGTGTCGATCAGCAGGGTCTTCTCGCCCGCCATCGCCATGATCCGCGCCAGCGACAAGGCGCTCGTCGTCTTGCCTTCATTGGGCAGGGTCGAGGTGATCGCGATCACCATCGGGCGGCCGCTCGATGCGGAGGCCAGCGAACGGCGGGTCACGCGATAGGCCTCGGCAAACGAGCTCATCGGCTTGCCGATCACCTCGTCAGCGGGCGACGTATGGCCACGACCCAGACGCGGCACGGTCGCCAGCACGTCGAGACCCAGCCGCCGCACGTCCGCGATCGAGCGCAGCCCGCGCGAGGTCAGTTCCTGAAGACACACGACACCCAGCCCGGCGAGCAGCGCCCCCAGGAAGGTCGCCGCCAGCAGCAGCCGCTTGTTCGGCTTGCTGGGGCTGCCCGGTGGCGTCGCATTCTCGATCACCTGCGCCTGCGACAGCGAGCTGCTGGCCGCCTGGTCGCTGGTCTGCGCCTGCTGCGCCAGTCGGTCATAGGCCTGCTTGCTGGAATCCGCCTGCCGCTCATAGGTTTCGGCCATGGCGGAGGCGCGCGTGGTCGAGGCCTGGCGGCCGCGCAGGACGTTCAGATTGGCCTGAAGGCTGGCGGCGCGGGCGGACGCGGCGCGCGCTTCGCTTTCCAGGCCGCCGATCACGCGGTTCGCCTCGTCCAGGATCTGCTGGTCGATGGTGCGGATCTGCTGCGCGATACGCTGCGTCTCGGGATGCTTCGGGCCGTAGCGGGTCGATACTTCGCCCTGTTCGGACAGCAACTGCGCGCGCTGGCTGCGCAGGTTCTTGATGACTTCGGAGTCGAGGACCGCCGACACCGCGTCGATGCCGCCGGTGCGGATCTGCGCCCGCGCCGCGGCGACCTTCGAGGCCGCGGCCGCCGCGTCGGACTGGGCGGTGGCGAGCTGTCCCGCCAGCGGTGCGATCTGCTGGTCGATGACGCTCGTGCTGCCGCCGCCGGTCTGCACCACGCCGCTGGCGGCGCGGTAGGAGGCCAGCCGCTCGTCGGCGGCGGTCGCCTGCGCGCTCAGGCTGCTCAGGCGCTTCTGGAGGAATTCGGCCTGGCGGCTGGCGGTGCCGTTGCGCCGCGTCAGGCTGGCGTCGATATAGGTCTCGGCAAAGGCATTGGCGATGCGCGCGGCCTTTTGCGGATTGGTCGAGGTGAAGCCGACTTCGACGATATAGGTCGCCTTTTCGCGCGAGGCCGACATGCGGCCGAGCACCGCCTGCGCCACCGCTTCGGTCCGGTCGGCGATCTGGGCGGGCGTCGCGCGCGGCCCCAGCGGCGGCATGCCCCTGGTGAATTCGGGATCGTTCAACAGATGCTCGCGCGCGACCACCGCCGCGGCGATGTCGTGCGAGCGCATGACGCTGACCTCGGTTTCGACCACCGACTGGTCGGGGATCGAGCTGGCCTGATCGGTGATCTGGCCCAGCGCCGCGCTCTTCGACGGGTCGATCTTCACCCGCGCCGTCGCCTGATAGCGCGGGGTCAGCATCATGGTGTAGGCGGTGCCCAGCACGGCGATCGTGATGAACGTCGCCGCCAGCGTGCGCCAGCGCAGTCGCAGGATCTCCAGCACCTGGCGGTACATGGACGAAATTGTCTCGGGCTCTCCCCCCGCCGGGGAAGACAGGCCGGTATTGGCCATCACGTCCATAAAAGATCCTCGAATGCTACTGGGCTCAAGGGTGGTAGGAGATGCCTACCAGCGCCTTGACCTGGGACAGTTCCGGCCCCGCCAGGGGGCTGTTGGTGGTGCGGCGCCCGTAGAAAAGCTGGCCGTTGAACGACAACTGGTGGTTGACCAGATACTGGCCGCCCGCCGACGTGCGGAACGAGGTCGCCCGGCCCGAAAAGTCGCGGTAATCGTCGAATTCCAGGTCCGCACCCAGATTGACGAGCAGGTTGCGGAGCAACTCGTGATCGATGCGCAGCGCGGCGTTGGTCGCGAAGAAGCCGCTGGTGCCGATCAGGCTGGCATCGTCCACCTCGCGCCGCCCCGACAGGGTGACGGTGGTCAGCTGCGACGGGAAATATTCGACCTTGCCGTTGAACGACAGGCCCGCCACCGTGCGATACCGCGCCGCGTCGTAATTGCGGTTGATATAGCCGATGCCGATGCTGCCGCGCAGAAGCTCGCTGAGATCGGTCGACAGGCCCGCCAGCACCTGAACCTGGTTCGACGAGCGGTTAGGCACGCCGGGGAACAGCTCGGTGCGATAGCCGGTATTCGTATAGACCAACTCGCCGAAGACGCCCGTGTCGGGGGTCAGGCCATATTCGGCATGGCCGATCGCACGCGCGATGCCGCGGTTACGGCTGTTCTGGCTGAACGGCGAGCCGTCGCTGGCGATCACCGTCTGATAGGCAAAGTCGGTATAGTCGCCGGACACCACGGTGCGCAGACGCGAGAAGCGGAAATCGGCGACCGCACGCGCCACCGACAGCTGGATCGGCACCGAGCTGCGCACATTCTGAAGCGCTGAGCCCGAAAACTGCGATTCATAGATCTTGCTGGTGCGCGCACCCAGCGTGACCGAATCGTCGCCGCCGATGTCGAGCCGACCCTGCGCGCCGGTGGTCCAGCCATTCTCGTCGCGAGGTGACTGCTGGAAATAGCGCGTGATCGTGCCGGCGCCGTCGATCGTCAGGCTGTGGCGCGACCAGTTGGACTGGACGTTCAGCGACGGATTGACGGTGACCAGACCGTCGCCGGTCTTGTTGGTCGGGGCCTGATAGACGTTGTTGTCATAGCCCGTCGTGACCGACAGCGCCGGGAACAGCGTGAAGCCTCCGGCGGTGATGCCGAGCGGCTGGAACAGCGGACGCGGCCGGTCGAGCACGCTCTCATTGCGGCCCCGACGATAGTCGAAGGGGATCGCGGACTGGAATGCGGGCGTGCCGATCATGACCGGCGGCGGCGGCGCCACCTGAGCGGCGGCGGGCGAAAACGCTACGACGCCAAGACCGGCGACGCAGGGAAGAAACTTGGAGGTCCAAGGCATGACAGCCCTCCGTTATGATGGGGGACGTGCCTTACGGGCGACGCGAATAATCCGACGTGCCGCCGCCGCCGCCGGAGGGACCGGCACCCAGCGACTGACTGGAAAGCGCCTGCGACGCCTGCGCCAGCGCGCCGGTGCCCGCCTCGCCTTCGCCGCGTGCGACCTTCTGGGCATAGCTGCCGACGGCGGCGGCCATCTTGGGCGACTGGCTCGCCACCTGCTTCAGGGCGGCCAGGACGACGGCGCGCGGCTGACCCGATTGCGACACCGCAAAGGCGATCGCGGCCTCGACATCCGCCTTGGAGGCGTTTGCGGGAAGCGCGGTCAGCGCCTGCTGGATCGCGCCAGCCAGTGCGGTGACGGCCGCGGCATCGACCTGCACGGGAGCGGCGGCGGGCGCCGCCTCCTGCGCCTGCGCCGTGCCAGCGACCATGAGCCCAAGCGCCGCCCAGGCGGCCAACCTCGTTGCCGTCATAAAACCCCCCATTTCGCCTTTCGGCTTTCGGCTTTTATTTCACGAAAATGCCGGCCAGCGACCGGTCAGAAATATCGTTCACCGATACGCAACGTGTCACCGGGCCTGATCTCCAAGCCATCGAGATTGACTTCCTTTTCCGCGGACTCGCCGGCGTGCTTCAGGAACACCTTGCGCTTGTTGGCGCGGTAGGTGAACCCTTGGGCACGCGCCACGGCGTTCAACGCGGTCAGCCCGTTGGAATAGGCATATTCGCCTGGCTTGGTCACCTCGCCCAGGATGTAGAACGGGCGATAGGTCAGCACGTCTAGGCTGACCCGCGGTTCGCGCAGATACCCATCGGCGAGCTTCGCCTGGATATCCGACGACACCTCGCGCGGCGAACGGCCACTGGCGGGAACGTCGCCGATCAGCGGCAGCGACAATGTGCCATTGTCGCTGACCGTAAATTCGCCGGACAGGCTCGGTTCGTTATAGACGATGACCCGGACCTTGTCGGCCGTGCCCAGCCGGTAATCGCCAGCGGGCTCCGCCGACGTCCCCGCACCGGCCTGCTGCACCGGAGCGGCGGCATGGCCTGCCGTCGAACCGGAAGGCGTCGCCGTCGTCTGGGCAATGGCAGGCATCGTGCAGCCGACTAGCAACAAGATGACCCCGGCAAACCGCATGAAAAACTCCACCTGACCGATCGTTGGATACGGGAACGCCCGCACCGCAGCAACCGCGCAGGTTCCGCATCGTCCCATTCATGGACAGTGGATGGCATGTCGACAGGCGTGGCACGGCGGGTCCCACGCTAAGACAGACGCCATGACCATGCGACCGATCTACCGGGGGGTACTGGCCCTGATGTTCGCGGCGAGCGCGACGGCGGGGATCGCCCAGTCGAACCGCCGTCCGATGCCCGTGCCCGATGCCGATATGGTGGATCCTGCACTCGACACCCGTTCACCCGATGCCCGCAAGCTGGAGGTGGCGGCGGTGGCCAACGCGCGTACCCTGCCCGAGTTGAGCGCCGGTATGGCGCGGGTATGCCGCGTCCAGTCCTGGCAGTTCGCTCTGATCCCGCTGCTCAACCACGCGGTGCGAATGGACGTCTCGCCGACGCTGGGCAAAGGCGAGCAGGAATGTCTGCGCAGCGTCGTCTATGCCAGCCGCTATCACTTCAACCGGCGCTGACGACGGCCCGCTCAGGCGAGTTGCAGAACGATCTCGGCGACACCCGCCCAGGCAAAGACCGACACCCCCGCCAGCAATGCCAGAGTCGCAACCGGGCTGATCCGGCCGCGCAGGAAGGACGGCGGCGGCGTGGTCGAAACCTCGGCCCCGTCATCCTCGGCCAGCAACAGCCGGGTGATCGCGCCCGCGGGCAATGGATTTTCGAACCGGCAGCCATAGGCGCTCGCCGAACGCCAGACGATCCGTCCACTCACTGGGCCCAGCCCGGCCAGGTCGATCTCGACCTGCTGGTGCGGCTCAAGTTCGACTTCGACGCTCAAGGCGCAGCCCTCGCGCGCGACGTTCACCAGTTGTACCGGCGATGGCGCCTGACCTTCGCGCCGCAGGACACTCCGTTGTCCGACATGGGTTCGCGCGGACGCCCGCCGGTCGGGGAAGGGATAGCTGAGACGCGAGGCGAGCTGTGTCATATCGAGACGATCCGACCGTGATGGGTGCGCGCCTATACTGCCCCTGGGTCACTTAACATGGCGTTAATCCAAGGCTATTCCGATATCGCGATAATATGTATTGCCGTCAATAATTCTCATTACGCGCTTAAGCGACTACGATGTATCGATAAATCCAGCTTACTGCCCAACGCCTTTGTTCATCATGTCCAGCCGTGGTGGCCTGACACATCCGCGAAACGGCAGTGCCAGGCACCGCTCCGCTTCCCATTTTTTCGTCCGTTGTCCGGTTGGGGCTTTTGTAATAGCCCCACATCGGACGCTCTGCCGGATGGGGGTATACATTTCGTGCGTGCGTCCGACGCTAGATCGCATTGGTATATTGGAGCCTTTGGTTGACCCGAGGGAGTGAGCACTTGGTGGAGCGTGCGCCTGTGCATGTCGCGGGTCGCGGCATGGCGGAACGCGATGCGGAGCGTGGCCGGGGCCTGACTCCCTTCACCCTGCGTCTGCGCCTCACCTTCCTGCTCATGGGTGTCGATCTGGTCGCGTTCATGCTGGCCTTTGCCATCATCGAGCCGCTGAAGACGCTGGTCGGCAGCTGGTTCTCGATCATGGCGATCGCGATGCCGGTCTATGTCGGCATGGCTATGGGCACGATGGCCTATGGCGGCCGCGCGCTTCGCGCCAAGGCGGGAAGCCTGTCGGCCGCGGTGCGCGCCGTGCTCTTCACCTTCGCGATCCTGTTCCTGATCTCCTATTTCTTCCGGGTCGAGCAGCAGATTTCGCGGCTGGCGCTGGCGAGCGTGATGGGGTTGACCGTCCTGCTGATCGTCATCGGCCGCCTGACCTTCCGTACGACCGTCGCGCGGATCTGGCCGACCCAGATCTGGCGCGAACTGGTGATCGTCGACGGCGTCCAGGCCGCCCCCGTGCCCGGCGCGGAAATGATCGACGCCGCCGCGATCGGCCTGGTCCCCGACCTGCGCGATCCCGCCATGTTCAACCGGTTCGCGGCGCTGTTGCACGGCATCGACCGGGTGGTCGTCATCTCCACCGCCGAGCGCTACCAGAACTGGGCCATGATGCTGAAGGGCGGTCATGCACGGGGTGAGATCGTGGTCGATACGCTGGGGCTTTTCGGCGCGATCGGGCTGGGCAAGCTGGCGCATTACGACACCGTCAAGGTTGCCGCCGGTCCGCTCGACGTCCAGCAGCGGCTGCTCAAGCGCGTCTTCGACCTCGCGCTGTGCATCCCGATCATCGTCGCGCTGGCGCCCGTCCTGATCCTGGTCAGCCTCGCGATCAAGCTCGACAGCCCCGGCCCGGTCTTTTTCCGGCAACGGCGGATCGGGCGCAACAACGCCTATTTTGACATCATCAAGTTCCGCTCGATGCACGTCGCCCAGGCCGATACACAGGGCGCACGTTCGACCCAGCGGCAGGACAAGCGCGTCACGCGGGTCGGCCGCCTGATCCGCAAGACCAGCATCGACGAATTGCCGCAGCTCCTTAACGTGCTGGGCGGCTCGATGAGCCTGGTGGGCCCGCGCCCGCATGCCCTGGGGTCGCTGGCCGGGGACCGGCTGTTCTGGGATGTCGACGAGAGCTATTGGCATCGCCACGTCCTGAAGCCCGGCATCACCGGCCTGGCCCAGGTGCGCGGCCTGCGTGGGTCGACCCTGCTGCGCGAGGACCTGACCAAGCGGCTCCAGTCCGATCTGGAATATGCCTCCAACTGGTCGCTATGGCGGGACGTGCGCATCCTGTTCATGACCTTCGGCGTCGTCGTCCACCACAATTCCTTCTGAGGCAGCGGCGCACGCCTGCCCACCACGAGACGGCTTTTCATTTGTCGGAGTTATGCGCTAAGACCGCATCAGCGGCCACCATCGAATGGCCGGAACGATAAGGCACCACCGATCCCCAATCGCGGCGACGGCGGTCCGTGGCGGAGGATGGGACATGCTGAACCGACGTTTATTCCTGGCCGGGGCGACGACCGCCATGGCCGCGCCCGCCGTGCTTCAGGCCCGCAGCGCCCCCACCATCGTCAATCCCGTCGTCCGCCAGCGCGCCGACGCGCAGGTGTTCCGTCACACCGACGGCTGGTACTACATGACCGGCTCGGTTCCCGAATATGACCGGCTGGTGCTGCGTCGCTCGAAGACGCTGGCGGGACTGGCGACCGCCCCGGAGCGTGTGCTGTGGCGTCACCTGGCGAGCGGCCCCATGTCCGGCTTCATCTGGGCGCCCGAACTGCACCGGATCGACAATCGCTGGATCATGTATTTCGCGGCGGGCCCCAGCGGTGGCGGCGAGGACGTGTTCCGCATCCGCACCTTCGCGGTCGTTTGCGACGGCCCCGATCCGATGGCGGGCAAGTGGTCGGTGCTGGGCCAGCTTCAGACCGAATGGGACAGCTTCACCCTCGACTCCACCAGCTTCGTGCACAAGGGCCGCCGCTATCTCGCCTGGGCGCAGGCCGAGCCGGGGATCGCGACGAACTCCAACCTGTACCTGGCACCCCTCGCCACGCCGCTGACGCTCGCCGCCAAGCCGGTTCGGCTGTCGGTCCCGACGCTGGAATGGGAGGTCCAGGGGTTCAAGGTCAACGAGGCCCCCGCCCTGCTCGCGCGCAATGGCAAGCTGTTCATGACCTATTCGGCAAGCGCGACCGATGCGCGCTACTGCATGGGCCTCCTGACCTGTGACGCCAACGCAGACCTGATGAATGCGGCCAACTGGTCCAAGTCGCCGGTGCCGGTCTTCCAGACATCGGTCGCGAACAAGGTCTTCGGGCCCGGCCATAACAGCTTCACCGTCGACGAGCGCGGGCGCGACGTGCTGGTCTATCACGGTCGCGACTATGCGCAGATCAAGGGCGATCCTCTGTTCGATCCCAACCGCCATACGCGGATGCAGTATTTCCGCTACCGCGCCGACGGCACGCCGGATTTCGGCGAGCCGGTGGCGAACGGCCCGTTGCGGGTGGGTTGAGCGGGCTTCCCGCCACCTCCCCTGCAAGGAGAGGAATGAAGGGGATCGTCGCCCGCACGGATGCCCCTTGGGCACCGCGTGCCGCTCGGCTATGACCGGGCATGGATTTCGATCAACTGCTTATCCGCTTCTTCGGCACCGAGGATATCGGCAACCTCACGCCCGACCAGCTGTCCGCCGGGATCGACCGGCTGCGCGTGCAATTCGGGCTGGAACGCGACAGCGGCCGCCGCTTCGCGCTCTGGTGCCTGGCCTATATGCTGGGCGTCGCACCCGACCTGGACGAGGCCTTCGACAACGAGGAAGACAAGGAAGCCGCGCGCGACTTCATGGACACGGTCGACCGCGAAATGGACGAAGACGAAGACTGATCAACGGACACCATCCTCACCCTTCCCAACCTGCACTCTCCGCCCAATGGAAGCGGAAGGGAGGTGCGAAACACCGGAAGGGTGAGGGTCGAACAGCCATGAAGAAGGGGGCCGTACCTCGCGGTACAGCCCCCTTCCCTTTGCCCGTCGCGCAGGATCAGATGTCCATGCGACCGGCGTTCATCACCTTGTCCCACGCCTTCACGAAGTCGCGAACGAACGGCGCGTTCGAGTCCGAGCAGGCATAGGCCTCCGCCAGCGCGCGCAGTTCGGAGTGGCCACCGAAGATCAGGTCGACGCGGGTCGCCGTCTTGGTATGCTCCTTGGTGCGGCGATCGCGGCCGTTGAAGCGGTTGTCGTCGTCGGTCGGCTCCCACTCGGTGTTCATGTCGAGCAGGTTGACGAAGAAGTCGTTGGACAGCGTGCCCACCCGGTCGGTGAACACACCCTCGGTCACGCCCGGCGCATTACCGCCCAGCACGCGCAGGCCACCGACCAGCACCGTCATCTCCGGCCCGCTGAGGTCGAGGAGCTGGGCACGGTCGACCAGCGCTTCCTCGGGCGCCATGAACTGGAAGCCCTGGCGATAGTTGCGGAAACCATCGGCCATCGGCTCGAGCACCGCGAAGGACTCGGCGTCCGTCTGGTCCTCGCGCGCGTCCATCCGGCCCGGCGTGAAGGGCACCGCGACCTCGACGCCGCCGTCCTTGGCGGCCTTCTCGACCGCTGCGCAACCGCCCAACACGATCAGGTCGGCGATCGACACCTTCTTGCCACCCGTGGCCGAGGCGTTGAAGTCGGCCTGGATCGCCTCCAGCTTGGCCAGCACCTCGGCGAGCTGCGCCGGGTTGTTGACCTCCCAGTCCTTTTGCGGCGCCAGACGAACGCGCGCACCGTTCGAGCCGCCACGCTTGTCCGACCGGCGATAGGTCGAGGCCGAGGCCCAGGCCGCACCGACCAGTGCCGGCACCGACAGACCCGAAGCCAGGATATTCGCCTTCAACGAGGCGATATCGGCGTCATCGACGACCGGATGGTCGAGCGGATCGACGCGGTCCTGCCAGATCAACGGCTCCTGCGGCACGAGCGGCCCCAGATAACCCTCGACCGGCCCCATGTCGCGGTGCGTCAGCTTGAACCAGGCGCGCGCGAAGGTCTCGGCGAAATAAGCCGGGTCCTTGTAGAAGCGCTCGGAAATCTTGCGATATTCCGGGTCCTTGATCATCGCCAAGTCGGAGGTCAGCATACGCGGATGCTGCTTCTTCGACGGGTCGTGCGCATGCGGCACGTCGGCGGGGGCGGACTTGGCCTCCCACTGCCAGGCGCCGCCCGGGCTCTTCACCAGCTCGAACTGGTCCTCATATTCGAACAGGTTGCGGAAATAGTTGTTCGACCAGCGGGTCGGCGTCTGGCTCCAGGTGACTTCCAGGCCCGAAGTGATGGCATCGCCGCCAAGACCCGTCTCATGCTTGGAGCGCCAGCCCAGACCCTGGTCCTCGATCACCGCGCCCTCGGGCTCCGGCCCCACGAAGGACGGATCGCCCGCGCCGTGCGTCTTGCCGAAGGTGTGGCCACCGGCGTTCAGCGCGACGGTTTCCTCGTCGTTCATCGCCATGCGCGCGAAGGTCGAGCGGATGTCGCGGGCCGAGGCGACCGGATCGGGCGTGCCGTTCGGACCTTCGGGATTGACGTAGATGAGGCCCATCTGCACCGCGCCCAGCGCCGGGTGCAGTTCACGCTCGCCCGAGTAACGCTCGTCACCCAGCCAGCTTCCCTCGGGACCCCAGTACAGTTCCTCGGGCTCCCAGGTGTCGGCACGACCACCGGCGAAACCGAAGGTCTTGAAGCCCATCGATTCCAGCGCGACGTTGCCGGTCAGCACATAGAGGTCGGCCCAGCTGATCCTGGCGCCATACTTCTGCTTGATCGGCCAGAGCAGGCGACGCGCCTTGTCGAGATTGGCATTGTCCGGCCAGCTGTTGAGCGGCGCGAAACGCTGCTGCCCGCCGCCCGCGCCACCGCGACCATCGGTCACGCGGTACGTGCCCGCCGAGTGCCACGCCATACGGATGAACAGGCCGCCATAGTGACCGAAGTCGGCGGGCCACCAATCCTGGCTGTCGGTCATCAGCGCGTGGAGATCGGCCACCAGCGCGTTCAGATCGAGCTTGGCAAACTCTTCAACATAGTTGAAATTCTCACCCAGCGGGTTCGACCGCGGGTTATGCTGGTTCAGCCCTTCCAGGCGGAGCCGCTCGGGCCACCATTCCTTGTTGCCGGGACCGCCGCGACCGCCGCCGCGCTTGCCAGGGCCATTGCCGCCGCCGCCATGGGCGACGGGGCAACCGCCCTGATTCTGGCCCTGATTGTCTTCGACCTGGGACGCCATCTTCCACTCCTCGGTTCAACTCGTCGGGCAGGCGCAAGGCATCGTGCCCCTGCCCGTCAGACCGACATAAGGGGCCAGATCGGGAACAGAGTAAAACCGACTATCTTCGTCAGTCTGATTGAGTGGTCCGAACAGGCGTCGGCGGGAGCGTGCTGGCCTCCGGCAGCACGCGGATTTCGAAACCGGGTTGGGCAGGCCCCGCGAACCGGGCAAGGACGGCACGCACTTGGTCGGCGGTCACCGCCTCGCGGGTGGCGACACCCTGTCGGATCAGGTCGACCTCGAACGCATCGTCCAGATCGAAGCCCAGGGCTGACAGCCAATAGCCGTTCTCGGTCCGCGCCCGCGTGAAACCGCCCAGCATGGTGGTCTTGGCGCGGGCGAACTCGTCCGGCTTGGGACCATTTGTGGCGAGATCGGCCAGCGCCGCGGACAGCACCCGCTCGAAATCGTCGATCCGGTTCGTCGCCAGCTGCGCCCCGACCATCAGGCGGCCATAGTTCGGCAGGTCGACCGGGCTATAGGTCGTGGCGAACGGGGCATAGGAGCCGCCCTGCTTCTCGCGAAACTCCTCGGTCAGGCGGGTGCGGATGATCGTCGCGGCGACGTCCATCGCGCGGGTGGAGGGCACGTCGGCCCGGACGCCCTGCACCGGCCAGACCCGCGCGACCAGCGCCTGCCCCGCATCGCCCCGGTGGTAGAGCGTGACCGGCGAAGCCGCAGGGGGCGTCGGGCGCACCCCGCGTTGTGCCGCGGTCACCCCCTTATCGATGCGCGACGCCAGCGTGCCGAAGCTCTTGGCGACCGCATCGACGATCTGGTCGCGATCGAAATCGCCGACCACCACGATCCTGATCGGCCCCGCCGACAGGCGTGGTTCCCAATAGTCGCGGAAGGCGGACAGGGTCAGCCCCTCGATCTCCGTCCGGGGCGGGTAGCCCCGAAACCGCATGTCGCCGCCAAACAGATAGGGATTGCCGAAGACCTGAAGAACCGAGCCCGGCTGGCTGTAGACCGACTGGTAATTGGCCATGATCTCGTCGCGGAACTGGGCGATGCCGTTGGCCCGGTACTGCATCTGGGTGACCCCGGCGGTCATGACCTTCAGGAGATCGGCGACGTTCTGGCGATCGCTGCTGCCGTCGACCTTCAGGGCGTCATTGGTCATGCCCGCGATGAAGCTGATGTTGCGTCCGGCCAGCACGCGGGTCAGTTCGTTGGCATTGAACGGCCCGACGCCACTGCGCATCAACTGCGCGCTGGTCCAGGCAAGGCCGGGATCGCCCGGTGCCTCGCCGATCAGGCCGTGACCGATCGACACGCTGACGCGGATGCGATCCTTTTCGAAGTCGGTCCGCTTCATGGCGATCTCGACGCCGTTCGACAGGGTGACGCGCTCGACCCCCAGATCGTCGATCCGGCGGGTCGCAGTCACCGTCGCCGGGGTGCCGGGCAGTTTCAGCTCGTCCCACGACACCGCGCGCACCGGGCGTTCGCGAATGGCGATCGCCTTGCGCGCTTCCGCCAGCGCCGTCGTCAGCGCCGCGTCCCCGCCCTCAACGGGCGTGGTGGAATAGAGGATCAGCCGGGGATCGGGGGCGAGCAGCCGCCGGACCGTCGCCTGGACCATGGCGGGGGTGAACGTCTTGCGCTGCGCGGCGAACAGGTCGCGGTAGAAGGTCTCGGGCGCGGACACGTCGCCCTGGTCGATATCGTTGACATAGCCATTGGCGAGGCCCGGCGAGGTGGCGGTCGGTCGCCCGGCGACCTGCTGGTCCAGCGTGGTGGCGATGCGCAGCGCCTGCATGTCGATCTCGTCCTGCGACGGCGGCCCGGCCAGCGCGCCGTTCAGCACGCCGGTCGCCTGGTTCAGCGCCGCCTTCCACTGGCCCGGCTTGAACCGCAGACTGAGGTTGACCTGATCCTGGATATGGCGGCTGGCCCCGATCGTCATCCCTGCGCCGACCAGCGCCCCGCCCTTCTGCGCCTCGCTCGACAGGCGCTGGTTCAGGACGGCCAGCGCGATCCAGTTCTCATATTGCCGCTGCTGGCGCGCGATCGTCCACGGCCGCTCGTCATGCCGGGTGATATAGGCCAGATGGACGCTCATCGCGATCTGCGGGTCGACCACCGCCGCCGCGTCGCGCGGGGGTGTGGTCGGCGCGCCGAAATCGGGCTTGGGCGGGGCCGCGCCCACCGCGTGCCACGCCCCGAAGCTCCGCCGGATCTCGGCCTCCAGCATGGCCGGATCGGCATCGCCGACGACGATCACCTGCGCGTGCGAGGGGCGATACCAGGCCTTGTAATAGGCGCGCAGCCGGTCGGCATCGGCGGCGGACAGGGTAGCATCGGTCCCGATGATGTTGCGTACCGCCGCCTTGGTCCCGGCCAGCATGATCGGGTTCGTCACCGCCTGCACCTTCTGCGCGATCGGCGGCAGGCGCAGCGCGCGTTCGGCAAGGACGACCTTGCGCTCGGTCTCCAGCGCGGCCGGACTGATCGTCGCGCTGCCCATCATCTGCGCCAGGACCTTCATCGCCTGTGCGTAGGATGCGGCATCGCTGCGCGGCAGGTCCAGGACATAGGTGGTCGAGGTCAGCGACGTAAAGGCGTTGGTATCGGTGCCGAAGCTGGCGCCCAGGCGCTGCCAGATCTTCACCCCCTCGCCATCGGCGAAGTCCTTCGTGCCGCGAAACACCATATGTTCGAGCAGATGGGTCCAGCCCTGCTGCTCGTCATTCTCCATCAGCGCGCCCGCATCGATACGGACCCGCACGGAGATCGAGCCGGGCGGCCGCTTCGCCTGTCGGACCGCATAGCGCAGGCCGTTGGGCAAGATGCCGGTGCGCCACGCCGGATCGGACGGCAGGTCACTGCCCGCACCCTGCCACGACAGGGCAGGCACCGCGGGTGACGTTTGGGCCGTGACCGGCGCCACCAGTGACGCCGCCAGAACCCACAAAAGCGCCGTCGACGGCTTGCTAACGAGCATGATGAATCTTGTCCCCCAACACGAGCAGCAACGCTGCCCCAGGGGGGCGGGTGCTGGCAAGGCGGTCATGTATGACAATTACGCCATGCACGGCGGCGTCATGCCAAACTCAGTCGCTGTCATTCTCATCGCGAAGGGTTCTGCCCGCCATGATGATTTCGGCCACGAAGCAGGTCAGGCCGCCGACCGCACAGACCAGCCCCCCGCCGAAGAACAGGAACAGTATCCCCGAATGCCCCGACGCGCGCAGCACGCCGAAGAACAGGGTGATCGCCGCGCAGCAGGTCATCACCCCCGCCGCCGCCGCCAGCGTCACCGCGACGTCCAGCGTGCGCGAGCGCAGGCGCAGCCGGTTCATCTCGGCGCGGCTGGCATGTTCGTCCTTCTTCAGGGCATGGATACGGTCGCTGATCCGCCCCAGCCGGGTTGCGAACACGTTGAGCAGCGCGCCCACCGCCGTCAGCAGGAAGATCGGCGTCAGCGCCAGCTGGATGACATGCGCCGCCGCGCTCAGCGGTTCGTTCAACATGGCCGCCGCTCCAACCGGGCCAGCGCCTCGCCGTGCGCGGCATCGCGCCGCGCCGCCAGATCGGCGACCGTCACGCCCGCCAGGTCGAAGCGCAGTTCGTGCATCGTCATGCCCGATCGATACCCCTCGGGCCAGACCGCCATTTCCTCGAACCCGCAATGGCGAAAGAAAGGCGCGATGGCGGGCGAGGTATCGACGGTGACATAGCGGGTCGGCGGGTCGGCATATTGCGCGATATGCAGCAACCGCTCGAACAGCAGCAGCTTGCCCAGCCCGCAGCGGTGATAGCGTCGCGCCGCCATGCCCCAATAGAGCAGCGCCTTGTTGTAATGCTCCCAAAGCTCATAGCCGCCGAACGCCGCGACCTCGCCGTCCACCGTCACCACGAAGCCCGGACCGTCCGGCTCGTCCAGCGTCTCGATCAGCCATTCCCGGTCCCCCGCCCCGAAATATTCGCGCAGGTTGCTGTCGAAGATCGCCAGCACGCCCGTGCGATCGGCTTCGCCATAGGGCCGGACCCGAAGCTGGGTCATGCCGCGTCTGCCCAGAGCGCGACCGTCTCGATCGCCTCACCACGGTCACGGGTCCAGCAACGCGACAGCCCGTCATGCTCCGCCGTTGCGTGGACGGGATCGATCAGCCGCGTCTCGATCACCTCCGGCGCGATGCGGCGGGGCGTGCCGATCAGCTTGGCGTGCGCCTCCTTGATCGTCCAGCGACGCAGCCATTGGCGCGCGCGATAGGCCTCGGACGCGGTACGTACGGCCGCGGTCTCCTGCGCCGTCATCATGTCCCAAAGGGGCGGGGCGTCGTCGACCACCTCACGATCCACGGCAACGGGACGCCGGGCGGCAGCGATCAGGCAGAGGCCACCGCGCCCCGAAAGGCTGATAAACCAGCCACCTGGCGACAGGACCTGCGGCTTGCCCTCGCCATCACGGGCCAACATGGCGTCTTCGCCCGACAGGCCGCGCAACAGCATCGTCACCAGCGACGCCCGCTCGCCCCGGCCGGGATCGGCGCAGCGCCACACGATGGGCGAGCGTCCGTCCCAGGCCAGCGTGTCGAGCGGGCCGTCATGCCAGACGGGGCTCATCCCTCGGTCACGATCCGCGCCGGGCTGCCTTCCCAGTTGGTCCCGGCGGGCAGGCTTTCGCCCTTCATCACGACCGACAGGTCGCCCAGCTGCGCATCCGCCCCGATCTCCGCATCATAGAGAACGATCGCCAGCGACCCGATGGTGGCGCGGTCGCCGACCGTGATCGCGCCGACCTTCATCACCCGGTCCTCGAACAGATGCGTCTGGAGGCCTGCATAGTCGTTCAGCGCGACATCGTCGCCGATCGTCACCAGGTCATGCTCGGTCAGGTCGGTGGTGTCGATATAGCAGCGCTTGCCGACCTTGGCCCCCATCAGCCGCAGATAGAGGCCGATCCAGGGCGTGCCCCGCAGCGGCTCGAGCAGATTGGCCACGGCGAGGTTCTCATAGGTCGCGGTGACCAGTTCGGTCCGCCAGACGAAGGTGCTCCACAAGGGCGCGGTCCGTGCCTTGTAGCGCCCGACGACCAGCCATTTCAGCGCCAGCACGAACGCCCCGCAGGCGAGGCAAAAGCCGACATAGAGGAACGGGAAGGCGCTGATGATGACCAGCCCGCCGCGTTCCAGGTCATCGAGATCGCCGACCACCGACAGCAAAGCGCTGAAGAACACCAGAAAGGCCGTCAACGACAAGGTGGTGCGGATCGCCTCGATCGACAGGCGCGTCGCGATCAGGCCGCGCGACGGATTGAAGCGCGCACCTTCGTCGAACATCGTCGCGACCTGCCGCACCGGCAGCTTGATCGCGGGCGAGCCGAACCAGGTGCTGCCCGCCTCGGTGGCCAACACCGGGTCCTCGGGCGGCTTGGACAGGACGCCGATCAGCACCTCGTCGCCGATCTGCGCGCCGGTGGGGAGCAGCGCGGAGTTGCCGATGAAGCTGCGGCGGCCGATCCTGGTATGCGCGAGTTCGATGGTGCCATGCCCAATCTTGGCCGCGCCGAAGATCACCGAGTCCGCGATGAAGCTCTCCGGCCCGATCTCGACCAGATCGGGGACGATGGCGCTGGCGGTCGAGATTTCCGCCCGCCGCCCGACCTTGACGCCCAGCGCACGATACCAGGGGATGACGTAGAGCGTGGCGAAGATCGGATGCAGCAGCCGCAGGGCCAGATCGTTGATCTGCCGCACCATCCAATAGCGGACATAGAACCAGCTATCGAGGCGATAGACGCCCGGCTTGACGCGCCCGAGGATCAACCGCTTGGCGAGCACGGTCAGCACGCACATCATGACGATATAGGTCGCGGCCAGCAGCGGCGAGACGAGCATATAGCCATAGCCGGTGGTCGCCCAGTCCAGCTCGATCAGCGCGATCAGGCCCGGCGCGATCGGCAGGATGGCGATGATCGGCAGCAGCAGCGCACCGATAAGGATGGCCAGCGACGGCCCCGTCCGCTTGGCCTTGGCGTGCACCTGGCCGGGCTCGACCATCCGATCGAAGGCGGCGGGCGATCCCGTCCAGCGCTGGCGTGCCGGGATCACCGTCTCGGCCGGGAGCGCGGCCATGTCGTCGAGGATGGCGTCATCCTCCAGCGCCGCGTTGCGACCGACCACCGCCTGCCCGCCGACGAACGCACGATTGCCCAGCGTCACCGTGCCCAGCCGCAGCAGTCCGCGCTCGACCGAGCTGGTGGCCATCACTGCCTGATCGCTGACGATCGCATCGTCGCCGCATGCGAACAGATCGGCGGTGTCGATGACGCCGTTGCCGATATAGGCGCGCTTGCCGATCTTCGCGCCGAGCATCCGGTAATAGCCCCGGATCATCGGCGTCCCCGCCAGATAGGGGGTCGCCGTCACCGCGATGATCCGTCGCACCAGCCACCAGCGGAAATAGGTCCCGCCCCAGAGCGGATAGTCGCCCGCCTTGAACCGCCCCGCGATCAGCCACTTGGCCGCGATCGAGAACAGCATCGAGGCGACCGGCACGATGGTGAAGAACAGGGCGCTCAGGATCAGCGCGTCGATACGCGGCATCCGCCCGGCCAGATGCGTATAGGCGACATAGGGAAAGAACCACTGCAACCCGGCAATGGTATAGACCGGCAGCAGCGCCACCGTCTGCGCCGCGACGCACAGCCAGCGTTTCCATTCGGGGACGCGGTGGAAGCTGTCCTCGGTCACCACCGCGACCGCCGCCGCGCCGCCGATCCGGACCGCCAGCGCGCGGATGGTCGGCGCGGCATAGAGGTCTTCCAGCGACAGCCCCTCCAGCCCGGGGACCTTGCGCGCCGCCGATACCAGCCGCGCGGCCTTCAACGAGTGGCCGCCCAGATCCTCGAACAGGTCATCCGTCACCGACACCGGTTGCGGCGCGAAGGCTTCCGTCCAGATGGCGTAGAGCTTTTCCTCCATCGGGGTGGCGGGCGGCTCGATCGTGCGGCCGGTATCGACCGTGATCTCGGGCTTTACCAGCGCCTTGCGGTCGACTTTGCCCGAGGCGGGCAAGGTCGGCAGCGCCGTCATCACCTGATAGGCGGCGGGGCGCATGTAATTGGGCAGGCGTTCGGTGACGCGCGCCTTGATGTCCGCCGTGTCGATCGGCTCGCCCGAGCGGGCGACCAGGAAGGCCGCCAGAAACTCGGAGCCGTCGGCGTCGGTGAACAGGTGGACCACCGCCTGCGCGACGCCGGGCGCCTCGCCGATCACCGCCTCGATCTCGGCCAGTTCGACGCGGAAGCCGCGGATCTTCACCTGCGTGTCGATGCGCCCGACGAAATCGATATCCCCCGCCGCATCCAGCCGGACGAGGTCGCCCGAGCGATAGATACGCTCCGGCCCGCCCGACACGGTGTCGAACGGGGTCATGGTGAACTTCTCGGCGGTCAGGTCGGGCCGGTTGACGTAACCGACACCGACGCCGGGGCCGCCGATCACCAGCTCGCCCTCCTGCCCCGCCTCGACCGGCCGAAGCGCCTCGTCGACGATCCAGGCGGTATAGCCGGGCAGCGGCTTGCCGATGGTGATGCGCTTGCCCGGCTGCACCTCGGTCCAGGTCGCCGTCACCGAGGTTTCGGTCGGGCCATAGGTGTTGAGCAGTCGCAGTCCGGGACGGGCGAGCCGACGCGGCAAATCGGCCGGACACGCCTCGCCCCCCATGTTGATCAGGCGGAGCGTCGGCACCGGATGCTCGACCAGCGCGATCAGCGAGGGGACGACGTGCCAGATCGTCGTCCCCTCCGCCGCCAGTGCGATGGCGACGTCGGGGCCGCTGGCCGCCAGCGGATCGGTCGCGACGAGCAGCTTCGCACCGACGAAGAACGCGCTCCACATCGTCTCGACCGACATGTCGAAGGCCAGGCTGAACCCGCCGAACACGATGTCGCCCGGCTCCAGCGCCAGGATCGCGCTTTCGGAGCGGACCAGGTGGCAGGCATTGGCATGGGTGATCATCACCCCCTTGGGCCGCCCGGTCGTGCCCGAGGTATAGATGATATAGGCCAGATCGTGGCGGTCCGATCCCGTCACCTCGCGCCCCATCGCGACCGGCGGTTCGGCGGCCAGATCGCCCAGTTCGGCGTCGAGCGCCAGCGTCGCCCCCGGAATCTCCCCCGCCCGCGCACCGGTGGTGATGGTCAGCGCCGCGCCGCTATCCTCGATGATGTAGGCGATGCGGTCTTGCGGATAGCCCCAGTCGACCGGGACATAGGCCGCGCCCGAGCGCAACACGCCCAGGATCGCCATATATTGGTCGAGCCCGCGCGGCAGGCACAGGACGACCCGGTCGCCCTTACCCACCCCCAGGGCGCGCAGCCGATGCGCCAGCGACAGGCTGCGCTGGGCCAGCATGTCATAGGTCCATTCGGTCGAACGATCGAACTCCTCATCCGCGCCGATCAGCTTCAGCGCGGTCGTCCAGCCGCGCGTCCGACAGGTCGCGTCGAACAGCTCGTGCAGCAATTCGTCGCGGGCATAGGGGCGATCGGGCCGCAGCGCCGGGGCCGGGGCGATCGAGGCATGGATGCTCGGCGCGACGGAGACTTCGGAATCTGCGGACATCAACACGCTTTCATGGGCAAGGACGGCCGGCTCAACTGCGCCGGATCAGTGCCCGTGACAATCGCCGATCTTCGAGCGAATAGTAAAGCCAGATACCGTCCTCCCCGACGACGACCGAGGCGGCGAAGGCGATATCGGTCGCGCCGCGATCGTCGGCGGGCGGCGGCAGGATCAACGGCTCGATCCCGCGCGCGACGACGCGGCTATAGTCCGCATCGAACGCGACCCAGCCGATCCGCCAGCGCGCGTCCCGCGTCGCGCCGTTGTAGAACATGACCGGACAATCCCTGTCGTCGGTCAGCAGCGGCCCGGTCGACAGATGCCAGTCGTCCCAGCTATCCTCACGCGGCATGAAGGGGGTCGGCTGCTCGGTCCAGGGGCCCGCCCCGTCCTCGCCGATCGCCAAGCCGATACGCGACGCCTCGTCGGCGGCATATTCGTAGAACAGCCGCCAGCGGCCGTCCGCCGTGCGGTCGACGGTCGCCTCCTTGGTATTGCCCTCCGACTTGGACGAGGCGAGCGCGACGCCGCTCTTGACCAGCCGGTCGATCGACGGCCCGGTGGCATACGACAGCTCGCCATGCGCGTGATCGGCCAGCACGCCCGAATAATAGACGAGATAGCCGTCGTCGCGGCGCACGACGGTCGGGTCCTCGACCCCGCCCGCGTCATGTTCGCCCGGCCCCGGCGCGATGGAGGGCGCGTCCAGCATGGTGAAATGCCGCCCGTCCTCGCTCCACCCGGCCCAGATCACGCCGGTATCGGTCAAGGTCTCGCCGGGGCGAACCACGGCGCGGACCATCATGCCCCAGCGGCCATCCGCCTCGCGCCAGACATAGGGGCTCATCAGGTCGCGGGCCATGAGTTCGGGTGGCCCGTCGAGCGTCACCGCCTCGATCCGCTTGACGTTGAAGTCCAGGTCGAAGGGTGCATCGGCCACTTGGTCCTTGACGTGCGGATCGGCGACCGGGCCGTTCGCGTCCGGGGCCATCATGCGCCGAGCGCCTGCATCAGCGACAGGCCGCCATCGATCACAATGCGCGCGCCGGTGATGTACTTCGCCCTGTCGGAGGCCAGGAAGACGGCAAGGTCGGCGACCTCCGAAGCGTTGCCTGCCCGGCCCATCGGGATATTCTTCTCCAGGCTGGCGCGATACGCGGGATCCGCCTGGGCCTTCGCGTTCATCGGGGTCAGGATCATGCCCGGTTCGATCGCGTTCACCCGGATGCCGCGCGGCGCTTCCTCGATCGCCAGCGTCTCGACCAGGTTGGTCAGCCCGCCCTTGGCCGCGCAATAATCCGCGCCGCCCGCGCGCACGGCATAGGCGTGGATCGACGAGATCTGCAGGATCGTCGCGTCGCCCTTCGCCTCGCCCCGCCCGGTCAGGAAGCGGCGCGAGGTCAGGAAGGCGCCGGTCAGGTCGGTGTCGATCATGCGGCGCCAATGGTCCAGCGTCATGTCGCGCACCGCCACGCCTGCCATGTTGACGCCCGCGGAATTGACCAGCACGTCGGCCGCGCCCCATTGCTTCTCGACGGTGGCGAATGCCCGATCGACCGAGGCTTCGTCGTCGACCCCCACCTGAACCGTGATCGCCTCGCCGCCCGCCTTGCGCACCGCCTCGGCCGTGACGTCGGCGGCGGCCTGATCGCTGTGGTAGAGGACCGCGACCCTGCCCCCGGTCGCGCCGAACGCCTGGGCACAGGCCGCGCCGATCCCTGACTCGGCTCCCGTCACGATCACCGTCTGCGCTGCCACCGGCTTCCTCCCATCATGGATGAACGCCGCCAACGATCCTTATCCGGGATTGTTGCTGGAGAAGAACGACATTAACGATCCGTCATTCGTCGCCACCGCTGCGTTCATGATGCCCGCTCATCGCCGCACCCGCATCCGGGGTGAAACGCCGGTTCCAGATGACCGCCGAGGCCGAGATGATCGCCACCACGACGAACGCCGCCGAGAAACTGCTGAGCGTCGGCCCGCCCTTGCCCTCGATCACCGTGCCCAGTTCCAGCACGGTCGCGGCGGTGCAGATGCCCAGCGACAGGGTCAGTTGCTGGAAGGTCGCGTAGAAGCTGGTCGCCGCGCTCATCCGGTTCTTGTCGACATCGGCATAGGCGATCGCGTTGAAGCCGGTGAACTGGAACGAGGTGAAGAAGCCCGACAGCGCCAGGATGAACGTGATCAGCGGGATCGACCAGTCGGGGCGGAACAGCGCACAGGTCGCATAGCCCGCGCTGCTCGCCAGTCCCGACACGATCAGGCTGCGGCGAAAACCCCAGCGGCGCAGGACGCGCGGGGCGAGCGCCTTCATCGCCAGCGCGCCGACCGCGCCCGCCATGGTGATCGTGCCGGTCTTCGCCGCGCTCAATCCGAAGCCGAGCTGGAACATCAGCGGCAGCAGGAAGGGCTGCGCGCCCTGCGTGATCCGGGTCAGCGAGCCGCCGATCACCGACAGGCGAAAGGTCGGCACCCGCATCAGCCTGGGGTCGAGGATCGGATCGGCGGTATGGCGCGCATGGCGGATATAGAGCCAGCCAAAAACCGCACCGACGACCAGCAGCCCGATCGCCAGCATACCGGTGCCGGGTCGGCTCGCCAGCTCGAACCCGAACAACAGACAACCGAGCGCGATGCCCGAGAACAGGAAGCCCGACACGTCGAACCGCAACCGCGCATCGCCGCGCACCTCGGGCACCAGCATCCATGCGCCGATCATGCCGATGACCCCGATCGGAATGTTGAGATAGAAGATCCAGCGCCAGTCGAGCCAGGTGACGATGAACCCGCCCAGCGGCGGTCCCAGGATCGGCCCGATCAGCGCGGGCATCACCAGCCAGGACAGCGCCTGCACCATGTCCGCCTTGGCGACGCTGCGCAGCAGGACCAGCCGCCCGACCGGCACCATCATCGCGCCGCCAATGCCTTGCAGGAAGCGCGCGGCGACCAGGGTCGGCAGCGATCCCGACTGCGCGCACAGGACCGAGCCGATCAGGAACACCCCGATCGCCGAGCAGAAGATGGTGCGCGACCCGAACTTGTCGGCCAGCGTCCCGCTGGCGGGAATGAACAGCGCCAGCGCCAGTAGATAGCTGGTCAGTGCCAGGCTGAGGCTGGTGGCGGGCGTCGCGAGATCGCGTGCCATGGTGGGCAGCGCGACGGTCAGCACGGTGCCGTCCAGCTGCTGCATGAACAGGGCCGAGGCGACGACCAGCGCGATGACGCGATAGCCGCGCGTCTGAACCGGTTCTTCCGAACGCGGCGCGCCACTGGTCACCGCTTCGACGCCGGGGGCCAGACCGTCATTCACATCCGCACTCATCGAGGCCAGGTTACGTCGTCGCCACCGCATGTCGTTCCATTTGTCAATCGCGTGACCCCCGAGGTTCCTCAAACGCGATAGCGGGCCCCGTGATCAAGACCCGTGACGAAGTTTTGCTGTCATCGACCAAAATTCCTCGTTCCTCCCCTTGCCGAAGAGAGATGGCACCTCCGACCCCGTGAACCGCCCGGATCGCCCCGGCCGCCGCAAGACGAATGGAACGGCGTCAGGCCGACGGGGTTTGGAAACGGTCCATGCAAAGGGTCTTTTCCACCGATGCCGACGATCACCACCGACCATCTTTCCATCGCCTATGACCTGTACGGGGCCGAGGGCGATCCCGTCGTCCTGCTGCTGCACGGCTGGCCCGACGATGCGACCACCTGGGACCGGGTCGCGCCGCGCCTGGCACAGGCGGGCCTTCGCGTGGTGGTGCCGACCCTGCGCGGCTTTGGCGCCACCCGCTTCCGCTACGACCATACGCCGCGCACCGGCGACAGCGCGATCCTGGCACTGGATGCGATCGCGCTGATGGACGCGCTGGGCGTTAATCGCTTCATGGTGGCGGGGCATGACTGGGGCAGCAACATCGCCGAGGCGCTGGCGGTCGGCTGGCCCGATCGGGTCCGGCGGCTGGCGATGCTCGGCACGCCGCCGCGACTGGGGGGGATGCCGACCCCGTCCTTCGATCAGGCGCAGCGGCAATGGTATCACTGGTTCATGGCCACCCGGCGCGGTGCGCAGGCGGTGCGCGACGACCGGCGCGGCTTTGCCCATGTCCACTGGGTCAACTGGTCGCCCCCCGGCTGGTTCGACGAGGCGACGTTCGACCGGGTGGCCCGTTCCTTCGACAATCCCGACTGGCCTGCGGTGACGATCCACAGCTACCGCGCGCGCTGGGACGAGGCGCAGCCCGATCCGCGCGGGACTTGGCTGGCCGACCGGGTAAAGGCGACCAAGACGCTGTCTCTGCCCACGCTCTATATCCACGGAGCCGTGGACGGCGTGAACCCGCCCGCGACCGCGCGGGACGTAGCGGGCAAGTTCACCGGGCCGTTCAAGATGGTCGAGCTGCCCGGCGTCGGCCATTTCCCGCAGCGGGAGAATCCGGAGGCCGTGACGCGGCATCTGCTGGACCTGTTCGTCGACGCGGAACAGGACCACGGCCGTTGGAAGATCGCCGCCGGGGTCGCGGCGGCGGGGCTGTTGGCCGCCGCCATCGGCCTTGCCTGCACCCGCCGGACGGAGGATGATTCGGGGTCCGATCCTTCCTCCCCCGCGAGCGGAGGTGGCAAGCCGGAGGCCTGACGGGGGTGGCGCGGTTGGTGGCCTTGCCCCCTCATCACACCCGATGACACCCCTCCACCATGTTCCGCACGGTCCCCTTCCCCTGACAGGGGAGGGACGGATTTGCCGAATGTGTCACGTCATGCGACACGAACCCCAGGGTGTTCGTGGATGAGCCACGGGCAGGATGATCGCTGGTCGGGCCGCCAGCGAGGACCAGTCCTGCCGGAGCCATAGGCCGATGACCCGTCACCATCCCCTGCGCGTCAGCGCGATTCGCCCCGTGCGCGTCAGCGCGATCCGCCGTTTTCTCGAATCCCAGACCGCGGCCGGACTAGTGCTGATGGCCTCTGCCGCCATCGCGCTGGTCCTCGCCAATTCGCCGTTCGCGGCTGGTTATACCGCGCTTCTCCACCGGCATCTGGGACCACTATCGGTCGAGCATTGGATCAATGACGGGCTGATGGCGGTGTTCTTCCTGCTCGTCGGGCTGGAAATCAAGCGCGAGGTTCTGGACGGACAGCTATCCACCTGGCCGCGCCGTATCCTGCCGGGGCTGGCGGCGCTTGGCGGCATGGTGGTGCCCGCTCTCGTCTATCTCGCCTTCAATCGCGGCGGCACCGCATCGGGCTGGGCGATCCCGGCGGCGACCGACATCGCCTTTGCGCTGGCGGTGATCCGCCTGGTCGGCGACCGGGTCCCTGCGTCGTTGCGCGTGTTCCTGGCGGCATTGGCGATCATCGACGATCTGGGCGCGGTGGTGGTGATCGCGGCCTTTTATTCGTCCTCGCTATCCTGGATCGATCTGGGCGGCGCGGCGGCGATGCTGGCGCTGCTGGTGGCCTTCAACCGCTTGGGGGTGAAGCGACTGTCGCCCTATCTGCTGGTCGGGCTGATCCTGTGGGTCTTCATGATCCGGTCGGGCATCCACGCCACCATCGCGGGTGTGCTGCTGGCCTTCACCATCCCGATGACGCGCACCCCGGCCCGCCCCGATTGCGAGGACGATACGCGCGACAGCCCGCTCCACCGGCTGGAACACGCGCTGCACAAGCCGGTCGGGTTCCTGATCGTCCCGATCTTCGGGCTGGCCAATGCCGGGGTGTCGGTGCTGGGGCTGCCGGTGGAAGCCTTCGCCGCGCCGGTCACGCTAGGCGTCGGCCTGGGACTGTTGCTCGGCAAGGTGGTCGGCGTCTTCGGCATGACGATGCTGGCGGTCCGCACCGGCCTTGCCGATGCGCCCGCCCATGCCGGCCCGGTCCAGATGCTGGGCACCGCGCTGCTCTGCGGCATCGGCTTTACCATGAGCATCTTCATCTCCCTGCTCGCCTTTCCCGGCGATCCGCTGCTTCAGAGGGAAGCGAAGCTGGGGGTGCTGGCGGGGTCGCTGGTGTCGGGGTTGTTGGGATATGCGGTTTTGCGCCGCGCCGGGCGATAGGGGCGTACGTTCACTTTCTTTTGCAGGGGTAGCGACCCCTTACTCGCCCCCCGTGAGCGGGGCCGCCGCCCTTTCTTACTCCCCTCCCGCAGGCGGGAGGGATTGGGGGAGGGAAAGCCTCAAGCACCTCCCCCTTCCTCCCGTCCTCATGTCCCGCTACCCCTGGCGAATGATACGGCTCGGCTGGCTTGTATTGGGGTGCCTGTTCGTCGCGCTTGGCGTGATCGGGGCGATCCTGCCGCTGATGCCGACGACGATCTTCCTGATCCTGGCGGCGGGGTGTTTCGCGCGGTCGTCCCCCCGGCTGGAGGCGTGGCTGCTCGACCATCCGCGCTTCGGCCCGACCTTGCGTGCCTGGCGGGAGCGGGGCGCGATCGGGCGGCGGGGCAAGGTGATGGCGTGCGGTGGAATGACGCTGGGCTATGGCCTGTTCTGGCTGGGCGCGCGGCCGCATTGGCCGCTGGCGCTGCTGGTCGCGGTCGTCATGCTGGCTTGCGCGACCTTCGTCTTGACCCGACCGACCGTCTGACCCGGCTTGCGCCGATACCATATGAAGCATATACGTTTCATATATGGGTATCGTAAAAATCGACGACCAGCTTCACGAAGAGGTCCGCCGCGCCAGCACCGTCATGTGCCGCTCGATCAATGCGCAGGCCGAGTTCTGGATGAAGATGGGCATGCTGGCCGAGGCCAATCCGACGCTGAGCTTCCACGAGATCGTCAAGGCGCAAATGGCCGCCGCCGACGTTCCCCTGCCCCAGCCGCTGGTCGCCTGACATGGTGAAGACGGCCGAGGAGCTGGCGCTGATGCGCGTGTCCGGGCGATTGCTGGCGCAGGTGTTCGAGATGCTCGACGGCGTGAGCCTGGCGGGTATGTCGACGCTGGCGATCAACGATCTGGTCGAGCGGTACATCACCCACGACCTGTCGGCGCGCCCGGCGAGCAAGGGCCAATATGGCTTTGCCTATGTGCTCAACAGCTCGATCAACCAGGTCGTGTGCCACGGCGTGCCCAGCGCCGACGACGTGGTTCGGGACGGTGATATCGTCAATCTCGACATCACGCTGGAGAAGAACGGGTTCATCGCCGATTCCAGCAAGACCTATATGGTCGGCGAGGTCTCGCCGGTCGCGAAGCGGCTGGTCCGCGTGACGCAGGAGGCGATGTGGAAGGGCATTGCCCAAGTCCGCCCCGGCGCACGGCTGGGCGATGTCGGCACGGCGATCGAGAAACATGCCAAGGCCAACGGCTATTCGGTGGTCCGCGACTATTGCGGCCACGGCATCGGGCGGGAGATGCACGAAGCGCCCGACGTCATGCACTTCGGACGGCCCGGCACGGGTGTGCCGCTGCGTGAGGGCATGACCTTCACCATCGAGCCGATGATCAACCAGGGCACGCGCAAGGTGTCGACCGGGGATGACGGCTGGACGGTCGTTACCGACGACGGAAAGCTCTCGGCGCAGTTCGAGCATACGGTCGCGGTGACGAAGACCGGGGTCGAGGTGCTGACCCTGCGGACGGGCGAGACGATGGGGTGATCCAATTCCTCCCCGTACCGGGGAGGAATTTCTACCCCTCCACCCGCAACCTGTATCCCACCCCCAGTTCGTTCGCGATGACGCTCCCCACCGGCTGCGGCGCTTCGAGTTTCTGGCGCAGGTTGCGCACGACGATGCGCAGGTAATCGATACGCGGGTCCTCGTCCCCGCCCCAGGCGGCGTCGATGATCTTGTCATGCGTCACCACCCGGCCGGGATGACGCGCCAGAACGGCCAGCACATCATATTCCTTGCGGGTCAGATGCTGTTCCTCGCCCCCGCGCGTCACCACCCGCCGGTCGAGGTCGATCGCCAGATCGCCGGTCCGCACTACGCTGGGCGCTGCCTCCGCCGCGCGCCGATGGCGTAGCGCCACACGCAGCCGCGCGAGCAGCTCGTCGGTGTCGAACGGTTTGGTGACATAATCGTCCGCGCCCAGGTCGAGCGCCGCGACCTTCTCCTCGGTCGCCTCGCGCGCCGACACGACCAGGATCACCCGCTCTCCCGCACGCAGCAGCGGGATCAGGCTCAATCCGTCGCGGTCGGGCAGGCCCAGGTCGAGCAGCACGGCATCGGGATGATCCGCCGCCGCCCGCGCCAGCGCCTCGCGCCCGTCACGCGCCTCGACCACCAGATGCCCCGCCTGTTCCAGCGTGTTGCGCAACAGGCGGCGGATCGCGATTTCGTCATCCACCACCAGGATCGTCGCGGGCATCAGGCCATTCCCTCCGGCGCACCATCGCGCATGATATGGTCGCGCGGGAAGCACAGGGTGAACATCGCCCCTTCGCCATCGTCGCGATTGCCCGCCTCTACGCCCAGACCCATGGCCTCGGCAAAGGCCTTGACGATGGCGAGGCCCAGTCCGGTGCCGCCCGCCACCCGGTCCGAACCCTCCAGCCGGCGGAACGTCTCGAACACCTCGTTCTCGCGACCCGGTGGCAGGCCGGGGCCGTGGTCGAGCACCGACAGGCGCAGCGTGCCGTGGCGATGCCGCCCTTCGATCACGATCTCGGTTCCCGGATCGCCATAGCGCCCGGCATTGTCGAGCAGGTTGAGGAGGCAATGGTGCAGCAACTGCGGATCGGCGCGGACCAACGGCAGGTCGGGCGGCACGTCGAGGCGCACCGAATGCCCCTCCAGCGCACGGCGGGCGTCATGCGCCGCGCCGGTGACGGCATCGCTCAGGTCGATCGCCTCGATCTTCAGCTTCAGCGCCCCCGCCTCGACCCGTGCCATGTCGAGCAGATTGGCGACGAAGCGGTTCAGCCGCGCCGCCTCCCCCTCGATGGTGGCGATCAGGTCGGGCGTCGCCCCCTGCCGCAGTTGCGCGGCGGCGGCCATCACGGCGGTCAATGGCGTGCGCAAGTCGTGGCTGACCGACGACAACAGCGCGGCGCGCAGGCGATCGCGGGTGCGCACCGCATCGACATCACGCACCTCGGCCTCCAGCCGCAGCCGTTCGAGGATCAGCGCGGCCTGGTCGATCAGCCCGGTCAGCAGCGGCAGGCGGTCGGCGCGCACCGGCTCGCCCCCCGCATCGCGCGCCAGTCCCAGCACGGCGAGCGTCCGGTTGCCCGCCTTGAGCGGCTGGAACAGCCATTCCGACGCGGCCAGCGTCGCCGATCCCTTACCCGCGGGCGTGCCGGTGTCGAAGGCCCAGTGGGCGGCCGCCATCTCCATGGTTTCCAGCCGGTAATCGGGCTTGGTCGCCGCCTGCACCGCCAGCCCGGCGGGCGACGGGGTAAGCAGCACGGCCTGCACCTCGAACAGCAGCGCGATATCATCGCAGATCACCCGCGCCGCCTCGGCCGGGTCGGCCAGACCGCTCAACCGGTGGAGAAACCCCGCCAGCGTGGCATTGTCCCGCGCGCTCGCCGCCGCCAGATCGGCCTGCGCCCGCACCCGCGAGGTCAGCTGGCTGGTCGCGACCGCGACGCCCAGCAGGACGAAGATCGATATGATATTCTCGGGATTGCTGACGCTCAGCGTGCCCACCGGGGGCAGGAAGAAGAAGTTGTAGGCAAGGCTCGACACGATCCCCGCGAACAGGCCGGTGCGCAGGCCATAGAGGCTCGCCGCCGCCATGACCGGCAACAGGTAAAGCAGCGCGACATTGCCCAGGTTCAGGATATGGAACAGCGCGCTGGCCAAGGCGGTCACCGCCGTGACCCCTGCCAGCGTCAGCGCATAGCCAGCCGGCGATCCCCATTGCCCGCGCGGCCGAACCCGATCGCGCGGATCGGCGGTGACCTCGCCGACGGGCAGGACATGCACGGTGACACCCGGCGTCTCGCGCACCAGCCGGTCGACGACCGATCCGTGACGCAGCTCGAACCAGCGCGAGCGCTTGGCCTTGCCCACGACCAGCTGCGTGGCGCGTGCATCGGTCAGGAAGGCGCGGATACCCTCGACCACACTCGGCGCGGGCACCGTCGCCACCGCCGCGCCCAGTTGCGTCGCCAGCGTCATCGACGCCGCCAGCCGCCGATGCTGCGCCTCGCCCAGCGTCGCGGTGCGCGGCGTGTCGATGAACAGCGCGGTCCAGGGCGCGCGCAGGGCATCGGCGGTACGCTTGGCGGCGCGGACCAGTTCGTCGGCACCGGGCAATTCGCTGACCGCGACGACCAGCCGCTCGCCCGCCGCCCATTGCCCGCCGACGCCGAGCGACCGGACATGGTCCAGCATCTGCGCATCGACCGCCTGCGCCGCGCGCCGCAGCGCCAGTTCGCGCAAGGCCGACAGGTTGGACTTGGAGAAGAAGTGCGACAATGCGCGCGTGGCTTCCTGGGGAAGGTAGACCTTGCCCGCCTTCAACCGCTCGATCAGTTCGTCGGGGGGGATGTCGACCACCTCGATCTCGGCGGCCTCCAGGATACGGTCGGGCACCGTCTCGCGCACCCGGACACGGGTGAAGCTGGCGACGACGTCGTTCAGGCTTTCGATGTGCTGGATGTTGACCGTCGAATAGACGTCGATCCCGGCCGCCAGCAGTTCCTCCACGTCCTGATACCGCTTGGGATGGCGGCTGCCCGGAGCGTTGGTGTGGGCGAGTTCGTCGACCAGCGCGAGGCGCGGCGCGCGGGCGAGGACCGCGTCGATATCCATTTCGTGCAGCGTCCGCCCCTCATAGGGAACGGCGCGGCGGGGCATGACCTCCTGCCCCCGGACCAGGGCCTCGGTCTCGACCCGGCCGTGCGTTTCGACGACCGCGACGACGACATCGACACCGTCGCGCCGTCGTGCGGCCCCTTCGGACAGCATCTCGAACGTCTTGCCGACGCCCGGTGCTGCCCCGAGGAAGATCTTCAGGCGGCCGCGCCCCTCGCGTTCGGCGACGCGAAGCAGGGCCTGCGGATCGGGACGCGACTCGCCTGCCGTCATCGCTTACCGAGCGCGTCCAGCGCGCGGTTGAGGGCGAGGACGTTGACATGGGGGTCGCCCAGCACCGAGTCCTCGGTGTGCGCGACGACCAGTGCGCGGACCTGTTCCGCGCCCAGGCCGCGGACGCGGGCGACCCGTGCCGCCTGCGCCTGTGCCGCTTCGGGCGACAGATCGGGGTCGAGGCCCGAACCACTGGTGGTGACCAGGTCGGCGGGCACCGGCCCCATCACGCCCTCGGCGCGGCGCTTGGCGACATCCGCCTTCACCCGGTCGGCCAGGGCCTGCGACGTCGGACCGAGGTTCGAGCCCGACGAGGCCAGCCCGTCATAGCCCTTGCCCGCTGCCGAAGGGCGCGTCTGGAAATAGCGGTCGCTGACGAATGCCTGTCCGACGACCTCCGAACCGATCACCCGGCCACCGACCTGAACCAGGCTGCCATTGGCCTGATGCGGGAAGATCGCCTGGCCGATCCCGGTCATCGCCAGTGGATAGGCGATGCCGAGCAGGACTGCGAACAGGATCGTCATCACGATCGCGGGCCGCAAGGCGGAAGTGAAATCCTTACCCATGACAATGCTTCCTTATGCGAGGCCGAGGCCACCGACCACAAGGTCGATGATCTTGATGCCGACGAACGGCGCGATCAGGCCGCCCAGGCCATAGATCGCCAGGTTGCGCGCCAGCAGCGGGCCCGCCCCCATCGGCTTGTAGGTGACGCCCTTCAGCGCCAGCGGCACCAGGAGCGGAATGATCAGCGCGTTGAAGATGATCGCCGACAGGATCGCCGATTGCGGCGTCGCCAGACCCATGACGTTCAGCACGCCGAGGCCCGGATAGAGCGCCACGAACATCGCCGGGATGATCGCGAAGTACTTCGCCACGTCATTGGCGACCGAGAAGGTCGTCAGCGCCCCGCGCGTCATCAGCAACTGCTTGCCGAGGCCGACGACCTCGATCAGCTTGGTCGGATCGCTGTCCAGATCGACCATGTTGCCCGCTTCGCGCGCGGCCTGGGTGCCGGTGTTCATCGCCACGCCCACATCGGCCTGGGCCAGCGCGGGCGCGTCGTTGGTGCCGTCGCCGCACATCGCAACCAGCTTGCCGCCCTGCTGTTCCTTGCGGATCAGGTCGAGCTTGTCCTCCGGCGTCGCCTGGGCGAGGAAGTCGTCGACGCCCGCTTCGGCGGCGATCGCGGCAGCGGTCAGGGGATTGTCGCCGGTGATCATCACCGTGCGGATGCCCATGCGGCGCAGCTCGCCGAAGCGTTCGCGAATGCCCGCCTTGACCACGTCCTTCAGGAAGATCGCACCCAGCAGACGGCCATTCTCTGCCACCGCCAGCGGCGTGCCGCCCGCGCGCGCGATCTCGTCGGTGATGCGACGGAGTTGCGTCGCCGCCGCCGTCTCGCCCACACCGGGATGGGCGCGCAGGATCGAGTCGACCGCGCCCTTCTGGATCAGCCGATCACCGATCTTCACGCCCGAGATACGGGTCTGGGCGGTGAAGGGAATGATCTCCGCGTCCGCAGGCAGGCTGGCGATCGAAACCTTGAACTGATCGCGCGCCAGGACGACGATCGAGCGGCCTTCGGGCGTCTCGTCGGCCAGGCTGGCCATCAGCGCAGCTTCGGCCAGCGCGTCGACATCCGCGCCGCCGACGGCGCGGAATTCGCTCGCCTGACGGTCGCCGATGGTGATGGTGCCCGTCTTGTCGAGCAGCAGCACGTCGACATCGCCCGCCGCCTCGACCGCGCGGCCCGACTTGGCGAGCACGTTGAAGCGGACCAGACGGTCCATGCCCGCAATGCCGATCGCCGACAGGAGCGCCGCGATGGTCGTCGGGATCAGCGTGATCAACAGCGCCGCCAGGATCGCCACCGGGATGCTGCCACCGGCATAGGAGGCAAAGCCCGGAATGGTGCCGACCGCGATCAGGAAGATGATGGTCAGGCCGACGAGCAGGATGGTCAGCGCCACTTCGTTCGGCGTCTTCTGCCGCTCGGCGCCCTCGACCAGCGCGATCATGCGGTCGAGGAAGCCTTGGCCGGGATTGACCGTCACCTTCACCCGGATCTCGTCCGAGATGACGCGGGTGCCCGCCGTCACCGCCGAACGGTCGCCGCCCGCCTCACGGATGACGGGCGCGCTCTCGCCGGTGATCGCGGCTTCGTTGACCGAAGCCACACCGGCGACAACCTCGCCATCCGAGGGGATCAGGTCGCCGGTCTCGACCAGCACCACGTCGCCGATCTTCAGCGCACTGGCGGGGACATTCTCCCACTCATGGCCAGCGCCCCTCAGCCGCTTGGCGGTCAGTTCGGCCTTGGCGGCGCGAAGCGACGCCGCCTGCGCCTTGCCGCGCCCTTCGGCCAGCGCTTCGGCAAAGGTGCCGAACAACACGGTCAGCCACAGCCAGACGACCAGTTGCAGCTTGAACCCGGTGGTCAGCCCGTCATGCCCGACGACGAGCAGGACGGTCAGGAGCGCGGCGACCACCGCGGTCACGAACATCACCGGGTTGCGGATCAGTTCACGCGGATTGAGTTTGACGAACGACGCCTTGATCGCCGGGAGCACGAGCTCAGCGGTGAACAGGCTCTTGGTAGGGGAATTGGCCACGACTGGCGCTCCCGATCAGAAGAGTTGACCGCGGATCATCGCAAGATGATCGGCGATGGGACCAAGGGCGAGGCTCGGCAGGAAGGTCAGGCCGCCCAGCACCAGCACGATGCCGACGAGCAGACCGATCCACAGAACACCCGTGGTCGGGAAGGAACCGGCCGAGGCGGGGACATGCTTCTTCGCCGCCAGGCTACCCGCAATGGCGAGCATCGGCACGATGATGAAGAAGCGGCCCACCCACATGGCGACGCCCAGCAGACCGTCATACCAGGGGGTCGCGGCGGTCAGGCCACCAAAGGCCGAACCGTTGTTCGCCACCGCACTGGTAAAGGCATAGAGGATCTCGCCGAAACCATGCGGCCCCTTGTTGAGCGGCCCGGCCAGCCCCTGCCCGGTGACGCATGACAAAGCGGTCAGCCCCAGGATGAACAGCGGCAGGACGGCGATGGCGAGGACGGCGAGCTTGACCTCGCGGCTCTCGATCTTCTTGCCGACATATTCGGGCGTGCGACCGACCATGAGCCCTGCGACGAACACCGCCAGGATGGCGAACAGCAGGAAGCCATAGATACCGGCACCGACACCGCCGATGACGACCTCGCCCAGCTGCATGTTGAACAGCGGGATCATTCCGCCAAGGGCCGTGAAGCTGTCATGCATCGCATTGACCGCGCCGCACGACGCCGCCGTGGTGACGGCCGCGAACAGGGCCGAGGCGGCGACGCCGAAGCGAACCTCCTTGCCCTCCATATTGCCGCCCGCGACGCCAAGCTGGTGCAGCACGGGGTTGCCCGCCGCTTCCGCCCAGTAGCAGACCGCCGCGCCGCCCAGGAACAGCAGGATCATGGCCGACAGGATCGCCCAGCCCTGGCGCGTGTTGCCGACCGCCTTGCCGAAGCACCAGGTCAGGCCGAAGCCGATCATGAAGATCGACAGCATCTGGATGAAGTTGGTCAGCGCAGTTGGGTTCTCGAACGGATGCGCGCTGTTGGCGTTGAAGAAGCCGCCACCATTGGTGCCGAGCATCTTGATCGCTTCCTGGCTGGCCACGGGGCCGAGCAGGATCGACTGGCGCACGCCCTCCAACGTGTCGACGCTGACGACACCGGCCAGGGTCTGCGGCACGCCGCTGGCGATCAGGAACACGGTATAGACGACGCAGAGCGGCAGCAGCAGATACAGGGTGATGCGCGTCAGATCGGCCCAGAAATTGCCGAGATTCTTCGTCTCACGCCCCGCAAAGCCGCGAAACAGCGCGAAGGCCAGCGCGATGCCGGTCGCCGCCGACAGGAAGTTGTGGATGGTCAGGCCCAGCATCTGCGACAGGTTCGACATGGTCGACTCGCCGCCATAGCTTTGCCAGTTGGTATTGGTGGTGAAGCTTATCGCGGTGTTGAACGCCAGATGCGGGGTCAGCCCGGCCAGCCCCTGCGGATTGCCCGGCAGGTAATATTGCACGCGCAGCACGATATAGGTCAGGACCATCAACGCGACGTTGAAGATCAGCATGTGCAGCGCGTAACGCCGCCAGCCCTGCTGCGCGTCCGGGTCGATCCCCGACAGCTTGTAGAAGCCGCGCTCGACGGGGCCGAGCACGAGGTGAAGGGGCGTGCGCCGCCCCTCGTAGAGCGCGAACAGCCACGCACCGACCGGCTTGGTCAGCGCGAGGAGGATCGCAACGAAGCCCAGGATCAGGGCCCATCCTTGAAGCGTCATGGTGCCGCCTCCTTCAGAAGCGTTCGGGGCGGATCAGCACCGCCACCAGATAGACGAGAAGGCCAAGCGCGGTCAGCGCCGCCAGCCAGAGGTCGAGGGTCATGGTCTCGCCCCCCTCACGCGTGGTCACACAGCCGGGCATAGGCGAGCGTCGCCGCCACCAGCCCGGCCATGACCAGCAACCAGATCAGATCGTCCATGTGCGATGCTCCTCAGAAGGCGGCGGTGAGGGTGGCGAGGAAGGTGCTGCCCGCGATATTGCCGGTGCCGTCCTGCCCCTTGCTGAAGCTCGGCCGCAGATAGGCGGCCTTGCGGTCGGAAATGTTGGTGTCGACCCACGACAGGCCCAGGGTCAGGTTGTGCCAGCTGGTGTCCGCGCCCAGCGACCAGTCCCAATAGTCGCCGGTCGGCGTCGGGGCGGTCGCGTTGGGGCCAAGCCCGTCCATGCCCCAGCTATGGCCGATATGCGCCTTGGCGGTGAACGGCGTGCCCGCGATCGCAGCCGCGCCGTCGCCCCACAGGTACAGGTTGTCGCTCTTGGCGCCGGGATTGTCATAGACACCGGCCGCGGCGCTTGCGCCGTTATTATACCACTTGCCGATCGCCTGCTGCTTGGGCGCATAGGCGACACCGGCGGTCAGCGAGACCGGGCCGGTCGTGCCCGACAGCTTGGCGAAGGGTTCGGCATAGTCGGTCTTGTTCGCGCCGCCCGGATACATGTACCAGGTCAGGCCCACGTCCAGCGTCCCGTTCGGCGTGATCTTGGTCTTGTACCCGCCGATCAGGTCCAGTTCCATGTTCGCGCCGCCGAAGGTCCCCCACCCCGCCAGGTTCGACGCCCAGGTGCCGACGTACACGCCGCTTTCATGGGTCGCCGTGATGCCGGCCTGCACCGCCATATGCTCGTCCGACTGCGAAATGCCGCGCAGGCGATAGTCCGAGACGATCGCGGCCGACCCGCTGACCGTCACCGGCGACGGCGGCGCGGTCTCGGCGGTCTGCGCCGATGCGGCGGCCGGAAACACGAACAGCGCCGTGGCGGCGCTCAACATCATGGTCTTCATACATGCCCCTATGGACAGGCCGCCACGAGTGAGTTGGGCGACCTCCAGGACCGAGCAATTAGGCCTGGGCGCCGTAGCATTGCGAGGGCGATCCCCCGGTTTCGCATATAGACGGCGTATAGTGGCCGCTCATTCCTCCCCTGGAAGGGGAGGTGGCAGGGCGGAGCCCTGACGGAGGGGTGTCACCCTCTCGATAGCGGGACACCCCTCCGACGCGCTGCGCGCGCCACCTCCCCTTGCAGGGGAGGAAAAGAAAGGCGTCACCAAAACGTCAACGATCTCCGCCATGGGCGGGCCGATGGTCACCTTCTCCCGCCGCTCCCTCCTCTCCGCTGGCGCCGCCCTGGCCGGGTCCGCCGCCCTGCCCCCGGCCATCGCCCGCGCCGCCGCGATTCCGCCCGACCGGCGCACGGGCACGATCCGCGATGTCGAGCATGTCGTCATCCTGATGCAGGAGAATCGCGGCTTCGATCATTATTTCGGCACGATGCGCGGCGTGCGCGGGTTCGGCGACCGCTTCCCCATCCCGGTGGCATCATCGGACGGAGAGCCGCGCACCGTCTGGCAACAACAGGACCGCACGGCCAAGGACGGCCCGCGCCTCGTCTCGCCCTTCCACCTGGACACGGACAGGGAGTTCGCGTTGATGCGGATGGCGGGCACGCCGCACACTTGGCCCGATGCGCAAGCCGCATGGGACGAAGGCCGCATGGCCCACTGGCCCGAGGCGAAGCACCAGCGTGCCATGGGCCATTATGCCCGCGCCGACCTGCCCTTCCAGTTCGCGCTGGCCGAGGCGTTCACCCTGTGCGACGCCTATCACTGCGCGGTGCAGACGGGGACGAATACCAACCGCCTATTCCTGTGGACCGGCACCAACGACCCTTCCGGCCAGGCGGGCGGCCCGGCGATCGGCAATTCGCATGACAGCTTCGTCGAGAATGGCGGCGCGGCCGATCCGTATCGCTGGACCACCACGCCGGAACGGATGCAGGCGGCGGGCATCGACTGGCGCATCTATCAGGACATGGCGGACAATTTCACCGACAACCCGCTGGTCGGCTTCCACGCCTATCGCGAGGCGCATCACGGGCGCGGCGACCCGACGCTGAAGGACCGGGCGCTGACCACGCGCGGGCTGGACGCGCTGAAGGCCGATGTGCTCGCCGGACGATTGCCGCAGGTGTCCTATGTCATCGCCACCGCCGCCGGGTCGGAACATCCCAATCCCTCCAGCCCGGCCCAGGGCGCGGCCTATACCGCCGAGCTGCTCGACGCGCTGACCACCGATCCGAAGGTCTGGGCGCGCACCGTGCTGTTCGTGATGTTCGACGAGAATGACGGGTTCTTCGATCACGTCCCCCCGCCCGCGCCGCCCTCTCGGGATGCGGACGGCCGGCTGCTGGGCGGGTCGACCGTCGATCTGGCCGGGGCCTATCATGACGTGGCCTCGACCGGCGATGCGGACCTGGACAGGCCCGCCTATCGCGGTCGCCCTTATGGCCTGGGTCCGCGCGTGCCGATGTACGTCGTCTCGCCCTGGAGCCGGGGCGGCTGGGTCAATTCGGAAGCGTTCGACCACACCAGCGTCATCCGTTTCCTGGAGACGCGGTTCGGGTTTCACGAACCCAATATCGCCCCTTGGCGGCGCGCCATCTGTGGCGACCTGACCAGTGCGTTCGACTTTGCCGGGAGCGATGCCGGACTGCCTATGCTGCCTGACCCGCGCGCGCTGGCCGTCCGCGCCGCCGCGATCAAGGGACAGGTCGACCCGCAGGCACCCGCCGCGACCGGCGCGCCAAGCCAGGAACCCGGCATCCGCCGTGCCCGCCCTTTGTCATACCGGCTGGACGTGCAATGTAGCGCCGACCCAGCGGGCGTTCGCCTGCGTTTCCGTGCGCAAGGCGCGGGCGCGGTCTTCCATGTCTATGACCGCCACGCCCTGGACCAAGTCCCGCGCCGCTATGTGCTGGCGGCGGGCACCGAGCTGGAGGATGTCTGGCCCGCCCCCCATGACCTGTGGGTGCTGGGCCCCAACGGTTTCCACCGCCATTTCGCCGGGCGCGCTTTGGCCGTCGAGACGCGGCTGGAGGACGACGCGCTGATCGTGACCGTGCCGCCGACGCTGGCCGACCTGTCGATCGTTCGGCGCGAACCCGGCAAAGCCTCGCCAGCGCCTCGCCCGCTCAAGCCCGGTCGCCAACGCTTATCGCTGGACAAGGCGCTGGGCTGGTATGACGTCACCCTGACGCGGGCGAACGATCCGCACTATCGCCTGCGGTTGGCCGGACGGCATGACAGGTCCGGCCGCGCGACGGTCAGCGATCCGTTCCGTGCCTGACCTTCAGCCGAGACGGCATTATAAGGAGTTATGCCGAGCGCCCCCCCAAGGATTCCTCTGCGAAATTTTCCCAGCACCACCCCGGCCTTCTCCGGGGTGGTCCATGGTCTTGGGCGATGTTGCGACTTTCGGAGAAATTTTTCCGGGGGGTGCGGCGATCGAATTTCGTCGCATGTCATTCCCTCTTTCGCACCCGCCGGACCAGCGATAGGGTAGCGTTCACACAAATGAATTTTGTTATTGGGGGACGGATATGCGGGGCAATGCGCGCGCCATGGCGCTGGGCGGTCGGTGGGCCTTGGCGCTATCGGTCCTGCTGGCGGGCGTTGCTCCCGTCGCTCTCACCGCCGATCCGCTGGCCACCGTCGAGCGTAACGGCGCGCTCGTCTCGGTCGAGCCTTACGCTCCCGGCATCGTCCGCGTCACCATCGCCACCGATCGCAGCGAGGCGGAAGGAAAGCCCGGCTATGGCCTGAGCGCGAAAAGCAACGCGAGCGGCTGGTCCCACCGCGCCGACACGACCGGCGACGTCTTCGCCTCTCCCGGCATGACCGTGACGGTCACCGCCCAGCCCTGGCCCAAGCCGCCCAGCCAGATGGAGCGGTATTTCGCGCCCTCGCTGCCGCCCGTGTCGATCAGCTTTGCCGGGCCCGACGGCAAGCCGCTGACGGCCATGAACGGCTGGGAAAAGGCGCCGCACACCGTCTCGGGCGAAAAGACCTTCCGCGTCGGGGCCAGCTTCGTCGACACGCCCGACACCCATTATTATGGCCTGGGCCAGTATCAGGACGGCGTGCTCGACTTGCGCGGACGCACCATCGACTGCCGCCACGACTATGACCGCCCCGGCGGCGAGTCGGTCTGCGTGCCGTTCATGGTGACGGACAAGGGCTATGCGATCCTGTGGGACAATCCGTCCGCGACGACCGTCTCGCCGGGTCTGATGAACGCGACCAAATTCGCCTCGAACGTCGGCGAGCGGGTGTCGTTCTTCGTGATCGCGGGCAAGACGACCGACGAACTCTATGCTGGTTACGCCCGGCTGACCGGCGCCACGCCGTTGCCGCCCAAGGCCGCGTTCGGCCTGATCCAGAGCAAGGCGCGCTACGAGACGCAAGGGCAGTTGACCGAGATCGCCGACGGCTATCGCAAGCGCGGCCTGCCGCTCGACATCATGGTGCTCGACTGGTTCTACTGGACCCGGATGGGGCAGCTAGACATCGACCGCACCGCCTTTCCCGATCCGGCGGGCATGAACGCGCATCTCAAGTCGATGGGGATGCAGAGCATCATCAGCATCTGGCCACGTTTCGAGCGCGAAAGCCGCTGGTTCGACACGCTGGCGGCCAAGGGCTGGCTGATGAAGGACAAGGACGGCAATCCGGTCGACGGCCTGCCGATCCGCTCCGACCGGGCGGGCGCGTTGATCGACAGTACCAATCCGGAGGCGCGCGCCTGGTTCTGGGACAAGATCCGCGACAATATCTTCTCCCAAGGCTTCGACTATGCCTGGCTGGACGAGACCGAGCCCGATCTGGTGCCCGAGGGGCATTTCTATGCCATCGGCTCGGGCGATCGCTATCGCAACGTCTATCCGCTGCTCCACACGTCGAGCGTCGCCGAGGGCTCGGCGCGCGACCGGCCGGACAAGCGCAACATGATCCTGTGCCGCGCCGCCTATCTCGGCACCCAGGCCAATGGCTGCCTGTTCTGGTCGTCCGACGTGCAGTCCAACTGGGAAGCGCTCAAGCGGCAGGTGCCCGCAGGCTTGGGCATGACCGCCAGCGGCATCGCCTATTGGTCCAGCGATACCGGCGGCTGGCAATGGCCGAACGGGCCGGAGGCACGGCACCCGGTGCTGGTCGATCCGGCGGGGGCGACGGCGATGGCGCCGTCGTACCGCGACTACCCCGAACTGTTCGTCCGCTGGTTCCAGTATAACGCCTTCACGCCGACGCTGCGCATCCATGGCCAGCGGCCGGGCACGGCTTTGTGGGATTACGGCACCGCCGCCGAGCCGATCCTGGCGGGCAGCCTGCGCCTTCGCTACGCGCTGATGCCGTATATCTATGCGCTGGGGCGGCAGACCAGCCAGACCGGCGCGCCCTTCATGCGCGCGCTGTTCATGGACTTCCCCAATGATCCGGCGGTCAAGGATCTGGGCGACGAATATATGTTCGGACCGGCCTTCCTGGTCGCCCCCGTCACCGAACAGGGCCAGACGTCGCGCCGCGTCTACCTGCCCGCCGGGGCCGACTGGTATGACTGGTGGACCGACAAGCGCCATATCGGCGGCCAGTGGATCGAGGCCGCCGCGCCGATCGACCATATCCCGCTGTTCGTCCGCGCCGGTTCGATCGTGCCGATGGGCACCCAGGTGCCCAGCACCGCGACGACGCAAGCGCTGGAGAGCGTCCGCGTCTATCCCGGACGCGATGCCGATTTCACGCTTTATGACGATGACGGCGCCACCAACGCCTGGCGCAAGACCAGCGGGCGCAGCGCGACGCTGCGCTGGGACGACAAGGCCCGTCGCCTGACGGCCAGCGGCCGCCTGCCGACCGGTCAGCCAGTCGAGCCGCTGGTCAAGATCATCGGTCGGTAACGGCACGCCAGGCTCGCCGAACAGGCGGCTTGGCGCCTGTTGCCCGCGCGGTACAATCGTTTTGCAACGGACCGGAATATCCGGCCGACAGGAGGGAGAAGGATGATGATCGGAGTGATTGCCATGCTGGTCGCGGCCCTGCCGACAGGGGCTGCGGGCCAGGCCGCCCCTATGGGCGCGCCGAGTGCCGCGGCACAGCCCAGCATCTTCGACAAGGCGATCAACACGCCGGGGATCGGCTGGACGCCCTACGGTCCGAACCAGACCGCCAAGCAGGTGCCCGCCGCCGGAATCCCCGGCGGCAACGCCGTGCAGGTCAGGATCGCCAAGGCCGGGGCCAATCCCTGGGACAGCGGCGTCACCTATCCGACGGTCAAGCCGATCGCATCGGGCGACACGCTGGTCACCATGATCTTCCTGCGCGCGCCGAACGCGCCCGAGGGGCAGGCGGTGACGATCCCCGTCGCCATGGGTGGCTCCGAGCCTCCCTATCCGACGATCACCAGCGAACCGCTTCAGGTCGGATCGACATGGAAACGCTATTTCGTGACGGGCGTCGCGGGCCAGGCCTTTGCGGCGGGCAAGGCGAACGTCTCGGTCCAGCTGGCGGGGGCGAAACAGGTGGTCGAGGTCGGTCCGGCATTCCTGCTCGACATGGGGCCGAAATTCGATCGATCGAAGCTGCCCGCGAACTGATGCGGCGGGGTGGCCGGGGCGGTGTGTCTGCCGCGTCGGCCATCCCGTACCCTACACTCCGCTCGGGCCGAGCGGAGGTTGGTATGAAAAAACCGCCTGCCTCCCCTTGGGGACGCAGGCGGTTTTCTGTTTCAACACGTACCGGCCGAACCCCGAAGGATCCGGCCGGCAAGCCGGATCAGAACGTGCCGCGAAGCGCGAACGAGAAGCGGCGGTCGTTGACGATGTACGAGCGCGGCGCGGTCGCGGTCGAACCGCTGATATAGGCCTGCTCGGTGCGGATGACCTGGTTGGCCAGGTTCACGCCCTGCACGCCGATCTTGAGATACTTGTTCAGGTTGATGAACGCCGAGGCGTCGAGCTGCCCGCCCGCATCCTGATAGATCGAGGTGTACGGGAAGATCACGTCCGCCGGGGTCAGCAGATACTTGGAGCGCCAGTTATACGCCGCACGCAGCGAGACCGGACCCTTTTCATAGAACAGGGCCGCATTGACCGTGTGCTTCGACAGACCCTCGAGCGGGATGTTGCCCGGCTTGATGTTCGACGTGTTGGCAGGCGCACCACCGTTCAGGAACGAGTTGGGCAGGCCCGAGCTGTCGATATAGGTGTAGCTGCCGCTGGCACCGAAGCCGCTGAGCAGGCCCGGCAGGAAGTCGAAAGTCTGCTGATAGGCAACCTCGGCACCCTTGATCTTGCCGGTGCCGTCGAAGTTGGACGGGCCACGGACGAGCACCGACTGGGTAATGCCGTTGCTGGTGATCGAGCGGTTGGTGACCGACTGGTAGAAGAAGTTCTGCACCGACTTGTAGAAGACGTCGACCGAAAGCTGTCCGACGCGCGCGAAATACCATTCGACGGTCGCGTCGAACTGCCACGCGGTCGCGGGCTTCAGATAGGGGTTGCCCGCCGTCGCCGTGATCTGACCGCTATTGGCATCGAAGCCCAGCTGCAGGAAGTTGCGGATGTTCGCAAAGTCCGGACGGGTCATGACCTTCGACGCGGCCAGACGCAGCACCACGTCGCGCCCAATGCCGAACTTCAGGTTCGCGCTGGGCAGGAAGTAATGATACTGGTTCCGCGCCGTGTCCGGTACGGTGATGCCGGTCGAGAAAGCGGCGATGTTATTGTAGGCCGCCTCGCCCAACTGGCAGATGCCGGCCGGACGCCCCGTGACGGTGGTGCCGTCCGGACGGGTGGTGGTCGTGATGGCGCAACGCGTCGCGAAGGCATCGGTCGTGCCCGTCTGCTGCTGGGTCGGCGCACCAATCGAGCCCGCCGAAGTCAAGTCGGTCAGGACGTAACGCACGCCGACATTTCCGCTCATGCGGACATTGCCGAACAGGTTGCCCGGGGTGGCGAAATTCAGCTGGCCGTACAGGTTCTTGTCCTGCTGCGACACGTCCTGGATTTCCGAAGGCAGATACGGCGTACCCGCGACCACGCCCGCCCGCTGCGCCAGCGGCGACCAGGTGGTGGCGGTCGAACCGTTGGCGGTCTTCCACAGATTGCCGATCGACTGGATATAGGCCGCCGACTGCTGGTAACTCCCGCTCAGGTCACCCGTATAATAATAGGCCGACGGCGCACCGTTGGTCGCGCCACGGAAGAAGTTCGGGAAGGTATACAGCTCGGTCTGGCCGGGTGCCTGCGCGAACGACACCGGGTTCGTGCCCGACCACACTTCCGACAGGGCACCCCAGTTATAGGTGGTGTAGCGGACCTGCGACGAACGGTCGGCATAACGCGCGCCGAATTTGGCGTGGGTGAAGAAGCTGCCGTCGTCGAACTTATAGTCGACATCCGCCTTGAACGCATATTCGCGGCCCACGCTGTCTTCCAGGTGGTCCATCGCCGCGCGCCAGAACTGGACGTTGCGGTTGGCGAAATACTGCGAATCGGTCTGCTGGTTCAGCGTCGGGTTGGGCGTGGCCCAGCTTGCCTGCAGCGTCGAGGGCTTGTGCGGGGTCACGATCGGCAGGCTGCCCGACAGGTCGAGCTCCGAATCCGCGAAGGTCGAACCGAACACGCGGAAATCGGTGCTGGTCTTCTTGGCGCGGGTATAGTCGCCGTCCAGGTTGATCGACAGGTGATCGTTCAGCTGGGTCTTCAGGTTCAGACCGAAATCGGTGACGGTGTTCTCGTCACGGGTCATGCCACGCGCCAGCGACTGCTGCGTACCGCCGGTGGGAACCCAGCAGGTCGCCTGGCCGCTGCACGATGCGCGGTAACCGTTGCCCGGTGCCGTGATATAGCCCGACTGGAACAGGCCGTTCGCGTCATAGGCATAGTTCTTGGTCGTGCCGGTGGGGCACTGCGCAATCGTCGAGTTGGCGGGCCCCAGATTGTTCTGGAGACAGCCGACTGGGAAAGTGTTGTATTCGGCCAGATCGGGCGCGGTTTCGAAAGTCCGCTCCGAGGTGTTGTTGATCGTGTGGGTACGCAGGAACTGCGCGGTCAGGACGGTACGCTCGTCGGTGCTCTGCCACTGGCCCGCCAGCGCGATACCGTCACGCTTGCGATCGAACTCCTGCGTCGCGAACTGGCCGCCGATCGGGGCATAACGCAGCGATGCCGGGTCGAGATTGCCGTCCGCACCCGGCGTGCTGGCCGCGCCGCACGCAAAACCGGTCGTGCCGCCGACGGGCAGCGTCGTCTGGTCGACCGTGCCGGGCAACGGGTTGCGGCAGTTCTGTGCGGTCGTCGAGTTCGCCGCCAGCGCCAGCGTGTTGTCGCGGGTCTGGATGTTGGTGATGCGGATGCTGTCGGCGCGGCTGCGAACGCGCGAATAGGACACGTTGCCGAGCAGGCCGAAACGGCCGATGCCGGTGTCCCAGGTATCGCTGACCAACAGCGAGCCGGTCGGCGACCACTTCTTCTTGAAGTCGCCGTAATTGCCCTCGGCGGTGAAGCCCAAGTGGAAGCCCTTGTTGTCGAAGGGCTTGCGGGTGTTCAGGTTAACGGTACCGGCAAGACCACCCTCGATCAGCTCGGCGGTGGCGTTCTTGTACACCTCGACCGAACCCAGCAGTTCGGCGGGCACGTCCGAGAAGTTGATCGCCTGGCCACCGATACCGGCCGAGAAGGTGTCGCGGCCGTTGAATTCGGAGCGGACGAAGGTCAGGCCGCGTACCGCGACGCCCGAACCTTCGACCGAGAAGTGGTCGGGGTCGTTGGCGGCGGCGAAGCGGCTGATCGACACGCCGGGAACGCGCTGAAGCGCCTCGGTGACCGAACGGTCGGGCAGCGCGCCGATGTCGCTGGCGGTGATTGCGTCGACGACCGTGTCCGAATTGCGCTTGATCGACTGGGCGTTGGCCAGGCTCTGGCGGATGCCGGTGACGACGACTTCGTTGGTCGTATTCTCGGCATCGCCGGCGGGCGGCTGCGCCCCGGCGGCCTGGACGCTGGCGCTGGTGCGCGGCGTAGTGGATCCTGCCGTACCCTGACCCGCGACGGCACCGGTCGGCGACGAAGCGCTCTGGTCTGGATCGGTCGTGGTCTGTGCGAAGGCGGGCGTGGTCAGCGCGGCGATGCACAAAGCACCGGCGGACGCGCCGAGCATAAGCCGATTGAAACGATAAGCATTGGCATTAAGCGGCGCAGCGCTGCGCATATCGGTCATCCCCCCCTGGTCGCGCGCCCCATTGGCGTCACGTTATATTAGGTCGCGTTCGTGCCTATTGGCCTGATCCGCAGACTCGTGATTGCGCTACCAGCAACATTTCGACAAGATGTTTAACTTATAAGCGTCCGATCCGGGACAAGGTGCGACATTCCTGCCACGCTGGCTTTCAGGGTGGATTGCAGGAAGCCGTAACCCACGCCATGGAATGAGAAAAATGGCCTACGAATTCGGTGGGTCGGGAGTGGATGACGAAGGTGACAAACGACAAGGTTCGGGTCGTCATTGTGGGCGGCGGTACGGCAGGCTGGATGGCCGGCGCCGCGTTCACGCGTCTCCTTTCGGGACAGTGCAGCGTTCGATTGATCGAATCGGACGCGATCGGCGTGGTCGGCGTGGGTGAGGCCACCCTGCCCCATATCCGCGCGTTCAACGAACGGCTGGGCATTTCCGAGGCCGATTTCATGGCGCGCACCGCCGCCACCTTCAAGCTGGGTATCGAGTTTCGCGACTGGGGCCGGATCGGTGACAGTTATATCCACCCCTTCGGCACGTTCGGACGCGGGGTGGGCGCGGTCGACTTTCACCATTATTGGGCGCGGCTGATGCGCGAGGGGCACGACCTGCCGCCGCTTGACGACGTATCCTATGCCTGCAAGCTCGCCCGTGAGGCCCGGTTCGATCATCCCAACCAGGTGCGGGGCGGCCTGCCCTCGACCTTCGGATATGCCTATCAGTTCGATGCGCTGCTGTTCGCGCCCTATCTGCGCCAGCTCTCCGAGGAAGCGGGCGCGGTGCGGACCGAGGGGATGGTCGTCGATGTCGAGCGGGACAGCGAAAGCGGCCTGATCCGCGCGGTCGTGCTGGACAGCGGCGAGCGTGTCGAGGGCGACCTGTTCATCGACTGTTCGGGCTTCCGCTCGCTGCTGCTCGGCCAGACGCTGGAGGAGCCGTTCGAGGACTGGTCGAAATGGCTGCCGACCGACCGCGCGGTGGCGATGCCGTGCCGGACCGAAACCGCCGTCACCCCCTATACCAGCGCGATCGCCATGCCCGCCGGATGGCGCTGGCGCATCCCGCTCCAGCATCGCACCGGCAACGGCTATGTCTATGCCAGCGACTTCATCAGCGATGCCGACGCGGCACGCGCGCTGGAGCAGGCGGTCGAGGGCGCACCGCTGGCCGCGCCGCGCCAGCTTCGCTTCAAGGCGGGTCGTCGCCGTCGCAGCTGGGTCGGCAACTGCGTCGCCATCGGACTGGCCAGCGGGTTCCTGGAACCGCTGGAATCGACCAGCATCTATCTGGTGCAGCAGGCGATCACCGCCCTGATCGAGCTGTTCCCAACGCGCGAGATGGCCGCGTCCGACCGCGACGAGTTCAACCGGATCATCGACCTGGAATATGACCGGATCCGCGACTTCCTGATCCTGCATTACCACGCCACGACGCGCGACGATTCGCCCTTCTGGAACTATGTCCGCACCATGCCCATCCCGGGCAGCCTGGCCGAGAAGATGGAGCTGTGGCGCAGGCGAGCGCGGGTGGTGAAGTATCGCGAGGGCGTCTTCCTGGATGCCAGCTGGATCGCGGTCTATCTGGGCCAGGGAATCGTTCCCCAAGGCTGGGACCCGCGCGCTGATACGGCCGCCGCCCCCGATCTACTGCGCGCCGTCGGCGATCTTCGCGCCGAGATCGCCGCCGATGTCGGCACGCGGCCGGGCCACCGCGCCTTTCTGGAACGCTATTGCCCGATGGCTGCGGCATGAGCGCCGCCGATCGCATCGGCCATGTGCTGGTCGCCGGGGGCGGGCTGACCGGCTGGTACGCCGCCGCCGCGCTGAAGCGCCGGGCACCGTTCCTGACCGTGACACTGCTCGCCACCCCTCCGGCAGCGGATGCGCTGGCCGACTGCATCGCCTGCACCCTGCCCTCGCTGCCCGGTTTTCAGGCCGATCTGGGCATCGGTGAGGATGACGGGGTGACCCGCACCGGCGCAGGCTATCGGCTGGGAACGCGCTTCGTGGGTTGGGCGGAGGGACGGCCGGATTATGTTCATGCCTATGACGGCTATGGCCACCCCATCGGATCGGCGGCGTTTCACCTCCACTGGGTTCGCGCGGCGCAGGACGGCGCGGTTGCGCCCTTCGATACATTCTCCCCAGCCGCGCAGTTGGCCCGCGCCGGGCGGTTCGTGCCGCCGACGCCCGACACGCCCTTTGCCGGGCATGATTACGGCCTGACCCTCGACCTCGATCGTCAGCGGGCGATGATCCGCGCCTTCGCAACCCATGTCGGCGTGATCGAGATGCCGGGCGAGATCGCCGAGGTTTCGGTCGATACGCGTGGCTTCGTGACCGGCGTGACGCTGGTCGACGGGCGGACCGTGACGGCGGACCTGTATGTCGACGCGACCGGCCCCGCCGCCACGTTGCGCGGTGCGGTGGACGAGGAATGGCGGGACTGGCAAGCATGGTTGCCCTGCGACCGCGTGCTGCTGGCGATGGCCCCGGCGGGCGAAGGTGCGACTGTCCTGACCGAGGTGACCGCGCACGGGGCCGGATGGCGCTGGTCGAGCGGGGAGCAGCGCGGCATCGCCTATAGCGCATCGCATCTGTCCGACGCCGATGCCGCCGCGATGCTGGGCACGACGGCCGACGCAGTCATCGCGATCCGCCCCGGCACCCGCCCCTGCCCCTGGCGCGGCAACTGCATCGCCATCGGCGACGCCGCCACCCAGGTCGAGCCGCTGGAATGGTGTAACCTCCATCTGGCGCTGAGTGCGATCGACCGGCTGATCGCGATGCTGCCCGACCGCCACATGGCCGAGGTCGAAGCCGCCGACTTCAACCGCCAGACGCTGGCCGAGGCCGAGCGGGTGCGCGATTTCCTGGCCGCGCATTACCGCACCGCGCACCGTCCCGAGCCGATGTGGCAGGCGGTCGCCGACACTGCACCGCCGCCCGGCCTGGCGCATACGCTGGCCCAGTTCGCCGAACGCGGTCGCCTGCCTTTCTATGAGGAAGAGACCTTCACCCGCGACAGCTGGGCCGCGATCCTGCTGGGTCAGGGGTTCCTGCCGCGCCGGGTCGATCCGCTGGTTCATTCCATCTCGCCCGAGGACGTGCACCGCGCGATGGCGCGGATGACCGACGCGATCGCCGCGGCCCTTCCGCACACCCCCGCCCATGCCCAGTGGCGTGCGGCCCAGATGAGGCGCCTTGCCCGATGACCCCCAAGCATGACCAGATGATCCGCCGGGTCGTGATCGTCGGCGGCGGCACGGCGGGGTGGATGGCCGCCGCCGCCTTCGCCCGGTTGCTGAACAACGGCTATACCCAGATCACGCTGGTCGAATCGGATGAGATCGGTACGGTCGGCGTCGGCGAGGCGACGATCCCGCCGATCATCACCTTCAACCAGATGCTCGGGCTGGACGAGAACGACTTTCTCGCCAAGACCGGCGGCACCTTCAAGCTGGGCATAGAGTTCGTCGACTGGGGCCAGCGCGGCGAGCGTTATTTCCACCCCTTCGGACGCCATGGCCAGGATTTGCAGGGCGTCCATTTCCACCAGCTCTACCTGCGCGAACGCAGCCGCCGCGCGCTGCCCGACATCGCCGACTGGTCGATGAGCGCGATGGCAGCGCGGAGCGGCAAGTTCGGTCGCGCCAAGGCCGATGCGCGCTCACCCATCCGCGAACTGTTCTACGCCTTCCACTTCGATGCCTCGCTCTATGCGCGTTACCTGCGCGGCTATGCCGAGCGCGGTGGCGTGACGCGGGTCGAGGGGCGGATCGACACGGTGAACCTCCGCCCGGAGGACGGCTATGTCGAGGCGGTGACGCTGGCCGATGGGCGGCGGATCGAGGGCGACCTGTTCATCGACTGCTCGGGCTTTCGCGGTTTGTTGATCGAGGAGGCGCTGGAAACCGGCTATGAAAGCTATGCCCGGTGGCTGCCCTGCGATTGCGCGGTCGCGGCCCCCTGCGCCTTGCCCGACCCGGCCGAGCCCGATCCCTTCACCCGCTCGACCGCGCGCGATGCCGGGTGGCAGTGGCGTATCCCGCTGCAACATCGGATGGGTAATGGCTTGGTCTATTGCAGCGACTATCTGGATGCCGAGGCGGCCGAAACCCAGTTGCTCGGCAGCTTGGAAGGCGAGCAGTTGGGCGATGCCCGCCATCTGCGCTTCACCGCCGGACGGCGGCGGCAGAGCTGGAACCGCAACGTCGTGGCGCTCGGCCTGTCGAGCGGATTTCTCGAACCACTGGAGTCGACCAGCATCCATCTGGTCCAGGCCGCGATCCAGCGGTTGGTGGCGCTGTTCCCCGACAAGCGTTTCGATCCGTCCGAACGCGACGAGTTCAATCGCCAGATGCACGATTTGTATGAGGATGTGCGCGACTTCATCATCCTGCATTACAAGGCGACCCGGCGCGACGACACGCCCTTCTGGAACCGCGTGCGCACTATGGACGTGCCCGACAGCCTGGCGCGCAAGATGGATTTGTGGGCAGGCAAGGGACGGTTATTCCGCGAAGGCTATGACCTGTTCAGCAACCCCAGTTGGGTCGCGGTCTGCCTGGGCCAGGGGATCGTGCCCGAAAGCTGGGAACCCGCCGTCGACGCGCTGGACGAAAATCTCGTCGCACAGGCGCTTGAACAGATGCGCGCCGGTTATGCTGATGTCGCCGCGCGCCTGCCCAGCCATGGCGACTTCCTGCGCATGACCGCCCCCTCGCCACTCGCCCCCGCCATGGCCAAGGGGCGACCCGCCGATAGCGGGTTCGACTTCGCCCGTGCGCCCGGCGGCGGCACCGGCAACGGCCCGCTGTTGTGAAGCGCCTTGCCCTGCCCTTGCTGGCACTGGCGAGTATCGGCGCGACCGATGCGCCGGGGCCGCACCTCAACCAGGTCGGCTTCCGACCCGACACCGCCAAGCGCGCGATCATCGCCGCCGGGGGGTCGAAGCCGCTGGCATGGGACGTGCTGGACGAAGCGGGCAGCGTCGTCGCGCGCGGACAGGCCGTGCCGTTCGGCCCCGACGCCGCCTCGGGCGACACGGTGCAGCAGATCGACTTCGCCACGGTGCGGACGCCCGGCACCTATCGCCTGCGCATCGATGGCCGGGTGAGCCACACCTTTGCGATTGCACCCGATATCTACCGCCCGCTGGCCCGCGCCGCACTGAACTTCTTCTACCAGCAGCGCGCCGGGACGCCGATCGAGGCGGGTTTTGCCGGGGGTGCCGAATGGGCGCGCGCGGCGGGGCACAGCAAGGAAGTCGTGTCCTGCTTCAAGGGCACCGACCAGTCCGGCACGATCTGGCCCGGCTGCCCTTACACGCTCGACGTGACCGGCGGTTGGTATGATGCGGGCGACCAGGGCAAATATGTCGTCAATGGCGGCATCTCGCTATGGATGCTGCAAAACCTGTACGAGGCCAATGCCGTCGCGCCGCCCTTTGCCGATGGCAGCGCCGCCTTACCCGAGGCGGGGAACGGCATCAACGACCTGCTCGACGAAACACGTTGGGAGATGCGGTTCCTGCTGTCGATGCAGGTGCCCCAGGGGCAAACCCTGTCCCTGCCGGTCGGGCCGCAGGGGCGCGGGCCTTATCGGCTGACGCCGGTCGATGCCGGAGGCATGGCGCATCACAAGGTCGCCGACCGCCACTGGACCACCCTGCCCACCGCGCCCGCCGACGACCGCGAGGAGCGGCTGCTCTATCCGCCCAGCACCGCCGCGACGCTGAACCTGGCGGCGACCGCCGCGCAATGTTCGCGGATCTGGCGAAACGTGGACAAGGATTTTGCCAGGCGCTGCCTGACGGCGGCGGGCAAGGCGTATGAGGCGGCGCTGCGCAATCCCGACATCTATGCCGCGCAAGCCTTTACCGGCAGCGGCGGTTACGGCGACGACAACCTGTCGGACGAGCTCTATTGGACGACCGCCGAGCTTTATGCCGCGACCGGCATGCCCGAACTGGCCGAGGCGCTGCACCGGATGCCGCTCCACACTGCGCCGCTGTCCGGCGAGCCTAGCTGGGCCTCGACCGCCGCGCTGGGCACGATCACGCTGGCGACCGCGAGCGGCGTGGCACCCGACGAGCGGGCGGCGGCGCGTGCGAAACTGGTCGCGCTGGCCGACCGGTTCCTGGCCGAGGAAGCGCGCTCGGGCTATCACATCCCCTATGCCTCGACCGCCTATAGCTGGGGCTCGAACAGCGGCATTTTGGGGCGCGGCATGATCCTGGCGCTCGCCGCCCGCTTCACCGGCGAGGCGCGCTACCGCGACGGCGCGGTCGATGCGATGGACTATGTGCTGGGCCGCAACCCGCTCGACCAGAGTTATGTCAGCGGTTTCGGCTGGAAACCGATGATGCACCCGCATCACCGTTTCTGGGCGCATCAGGTGGATGCCCGGATGCCCGGCCCCCCGCCCGGCGTGCTGAGCGGCGGCGCGAACAGCACCAGCTTTCCCGAAGCCTCGGCATCGCTGCAGGGTCGCTGCGTGGGCATGCGCTGCTGGATCGACGATGCGCGCGCCTATGCGCATAACGAGGTTGCGATCAACTGGAACGCGCCGCTCGTCTGGCTGGCGAGCGACCTGGCCGCGCCAGTCCGATAGATTTCCACCAACACCAATTTCAATATTTCGGAGGGGACGTAAAAATGGATCGTCGTAATTTCATGAAGTCCGGCATGACGCTGGGCGGGGCCGCGCTGGCCACCGGTGGCGGCACGCTGGCGGCCAGCGGCGCGGCGGCGGCGACCGCGTCGGACCTGAGTTTTCCCAAGGACTTCCTGTGGGGCTGCGCCACCGCCTCGTACCAGATCGAAGGCGCGGTGAAGGAAGACGGGCGCGGCCAGACCAACTGGGACGTGTTTTCGCATACGCCGGGCAAGATCGCGAACAACGACACCGGCGACGTCGCCTGCGACAGCTATCACCGCTATAACGAAGACATCGCGCTCCTGAAGAATCTGGGTGTGAAGGCGTATCGCATGTCGATCGCCTGGTCGCGCATCTTCCCCGAGGGTCGCGGCAAGCCCAACCAGAAGGGCCTGGATTATTATAACCGCGTGATCGACGCACTGCTGGCGGCGGGCATCCAGCCCAACGTCACCATGTTCCACTGGGACCTGCCCCAGGCGCTGCCCGGCGGCTGGCAGAATCGCGACACGGCCAAGGCGTTCGCCGACTATGCGGGCTTCATGGCGGGCAAGCTGTCCGACCGCGTCCACCGCTTCATGACGGTCAACGAGCTGCGCTGCTTCACCGATCTGGGCCATATGGTCGGCATCCACGCGCCGGGCCTGAAGCTGCCCCAGGGACAGGTGAACCAGGTCCGCCACCATGGCTGTCTGGCGCATGGCCTGGGTGTCCAGGCGATCCGCGCCAATGCCAAGGCGGGCACCGAGGTCGGCATCGCCGACAATGCCAGCATCTTCGTCCCCGTCATCGAGACGCCCGAGCATATCGAGGCGACGAAGAAGGCGATGCGCGAAGAGAACGCCATGTTCCTGACCGCCGTCATGGAGGGCAAATATACCGACGCCTATCTGAAGGGCGCGGGCGCCGATGCGCCCAAGGTGCAGGCGGGCGACATGGCGGCGATCGCCAGCCCGCTCGATTTCGTGGCGCTCAACATCTACACGCCGACCTTCGTCAAGGCGAACCCGGAGGACCCGCGCGGCTATACCCCGCTGCCGCACCTGCCCAACTCGCCGCGCATGGCCTCGCCCTGGCTCTATGTCGGCCCCGAGGCCGCCTATTGGGGCGTGCGCGCGGTCAGCGAGATGTGGAGCCCCAAGGCGATCTACATCTCGGAGAACGGCACCTCGGCCGACGACAAGCTGAACGACAAGGGCCTGGTCGATGACGGCGACCGGATCATGTACCTGCGCAACTATCTGGGCCAGTTCCGTCGCGCCGCGACCGAGGGATATCCGCTCAAGGGCTATTTCCTCTGGAGCCTGATGGACAATTTCGAATGGGCCGACGGTTATGGTCTGCGCTTCGGCCTGCACCATGTCGACTATGCGACCCAGAAACGCACCCCCAAGCTGAGCGCGCAGTGGTATAAGGAGCTGATCCGCCGCAACGCGCTCGTCTGATCCCGCCGACCTGACCAAGACGAAACCCCGCCGGTCGCAGGACCGGCGGGGTTTTTCCGTGGTCGGGGCGCTCTCCCCCCTGCCCGCCAGGAAAAAGGGCCGGAACGGCCCGTGCCGTCCCAGCCCCGAAGGTGCCCTTGCGGGCGTGGCGGGTGGGGCGATGCCCACCCGACCGGATCAGAAGCGGAAGCGCAGACCCACGCCGTAATAACGACCCTCGTCGCGAATATCGCGCGGGTAGCGCAGGCCATCACCATATTGCGCATAGTTGTTGAACGGCTGCGCCAGCAGGTTGGCCACGTCGAAGGTTACGGTGACCTCCTTCATGATGTTGTAGTTGAACGAGAAGTCCAGGCGCTGAATCTGTTCGACACCCTCGCCGTTGTATACGCCCTGCGCGTTGACGAAGTTGCTGTTCAGATACGCGTCACGATTGTTCAACGACAGGCGGGTCGAGACATCGCCCTTTTCGTAGAACAGCGCGACATTGTACGTCCAGCGCGACAGGCCCGGGATGTTGACGAACGGCGGCTCGGTCGTGCCGCCAGCGCTGGCGAACACATTGGCCGGATATTGCTGCTCACCGATCAGATAGGTCGTGTTCGCCTGCACGCCGAACCCGCTCCACAGCCCCGGCAGGAAGTCGAAGAAGGTCTGCGCCCCCAGCTCGAAGCCCTTGATCTTGCCGCGACCGGCATTTTCGGGACGGTTGATCTCCAGCAGGCCGTACACCGGATCGATCGTCCGGTTTACATAAGTGCTGATGAAACCCTTCAGGTCGCGATAGAAGGCGGCGGCGGTGATCGAGGCGGTCGGCGAGAAGTAATATTCGATCGTGGCGTCGTAATTCTTCGAGGTCAGCGGCTGAAGGTCCGGGTTGCCACCATTACCGAATGCGTCGGGGCGTCCTTGCAGGCCCGGGCCGAAGCGGGTGTCGGGCAACTGGTCGGGAACGGGCGTTGCCGTATTCTGCGAAATGAAGATCGCCGGGTTCAACTGATTGAATTCGGGTTTGGTGCGGGTGATCGTAAAGCCGAAGCGCACCTGCAACTTGTCGTTCGGACGCACGCGCAGACTGAAGTTGGGCAGCACGTCGACATAATTCGCCTTGGTGCTGCGCGGCTCTGCACGGGTCACGCCGTTGAACGTGACGCTCGACAGGCCGCTATACCGGCCGACCGTGTTGACGACGCGCGTACCGACCAGGCCGTCGACACGGACCGCGCCGATATCGAATTCATATTTGGCCTGCCCGTAAAACGCATAGGTCTGCTCCGTGGCATAGAATTCCTGCAACGGATCGAACTGGACCTGTGGCGACTGCCAGCGGTTCAGCGCGTCGCGATATCCCTGGTCGGTCGGGTTGCCGGCGATGATCCGCTGGAGCGCGTCGATCGAGAATTGACGCAACTGACTGGCGTTGCCCGCAATACCCTCACGCGACGGCATCAGCCAGCTGGTGAAGCCCTGGTTGCCGCGGAAGGCGTTCTGGGTCAACGCCAGGGTGCCGGTCGGCGTCTGGTTCAGCGGGATGCCCAGCCATTCGGTATAGGCATAACGATTGCCGCGTTCCAGCGAGGCATCGCGATCGGTCCAGCGCACGCCGATCTGCAGCTTGGGGACCAGCGACAGGTTGGTGTCGAAGTCCAGATCGCCGCGCCACTGCCAGCCCTTGCCCTGGACCCGGTAGATGCTCTCGAAATAACCGCGCCAGATATAGTTGGCGGGGTTGGACGCATCGAAACCCGGCAGGCTGAAGGACGAGCCGCCATCGACGAAGAAGCGGACATCGGCCTGCGGCGCGCCCGCGAACGCCGTGTCGAAGCTCCATTCATTGGTGCCATATTGCGACGTCGTATAGGCCAGGTCGGTCGAGAAATGTGCCGGACCCAGGTCCCACTTGCCGCCGACGGCCACCTGATAGGTGTCGGTATAGCCCTTGTTCGTGCTGCGATAGGTTTCGGGCCGGACGCCGCCCGTCTTCGTCAGGCTTTCGACCTGACGCGCCTCGCCGTCCCGCAGAACGACATTGCTGAAGCTGGGAGAACCGTCGACCAGCGGCACGCGCATCCAGTCATTGGCGGTTTCGCCGCGATAGCTCTGGTAGAGGAAATCATAATAGATTTCGAGATTGTGCGCCGGGCGCCACTGGACGTTGGCGTTGACCGCCGGGCGCCAGCGCTTGCCGCTGTCGTTATAGACGCCGACCGCCGCCGGGATCGCCCAGGTGCGCCCCACCGAGGACGGGCTGACCGTCGAATTCGCGCCGGGGGTCGTCACGAAGCCATCGGCCCAGCGCACGGCGTTGCGATACTGGGCCTGCGTATAGGCCGCGTTGACCAGCCAGCCGATTTCACCGATCGCCGTATCGGCACGCTGGCTGATCAGCAGGTTCCCCAACGGGTCGAACTTCTTGGACTGGTCGTTATACGTCCCGCGGATGCCGCCTGCGATCGTGAAGCCCTTCTCGAAATCGAAGGGACGGCGCGAGCGGACGTTGATGAGGCCCGCCAGGCCTGGTTCGAGCAGGTCGGCGGTGCCCGACTTGTACACTTCGAGACCCGCAAGCGCACCGGCCGGAAAATCCTGGAGCGCGGCGCGGCGGTTCTCGGCGGTGAAGATGTCGCGGCCGTTGAAGGTCGTCGCCACGTCGGGCAGACCGCGCACGAGAACCTGCGTCACTTCGTCGCTGAACCGGCTGACCTGGACGCCGGTGACGCGGGCGAGCGATTCCGCCGCCGTATTGTCAGGCAGCTTGCCGATGTCCTGCGCGACGATGGCGTCCAGGATCGCATCGGAATTGCGCTTGATCGCCTGCGCGCTGCCCAGGCTGGCGCGGTAGCCGGTGACGACGATGTCGCGCGGGTCGACATTGTTGTCGAGATTTTCGGTCGCCTGCGTCCCCGGACTGCGTCCCGCCGCACTCGCCGTCGCCTGTTCCTGGGCGACGGGGGCCTGTGCCTCGATCGGTGCGTTGGGATCGGCCGCCTCGGCCTTTTGTTCGGGCGTGGCGGTCTGCGCCATGGCAGGCGCGGCCAGCAGCGCGAATGACGCAACCGAAAGCAACAAGGCGTGACGCTTCATCAGGAAATCCCCTCTGGTAGGCCCGACCTTTCGGTGCCCTTCGACGCCATTTGTCTGACTAGCGGAGGATTTGGTCAAGCCTGCCATGACAAAATAATGATGCGGCTGTCATGTCGTGGATTTTAAGTCACAGTCAGAAGTGACGCCGATCTGTGGATGTTAGCGCCATCAAAGATATAGTTTTCGGAAAAATACGATCGCAGCGATAGCGCTTAACAGGATTTGGACCGGGTCCGTCTTGTCCGTCTTTTTACAGCGCAGACGGCGTCAGGGTTACCGGTCGACCACCGGCCAGCCCGCCGAGTCCCAGCGCAGCCGGGCGATCCGTAAGGTGGCGGCACCGGCTGCCGCCGAGTCATACGCATGATAAATCAGGTAATCGCGGCCATCGCGGTCGTGAAGCACGCCCGCATGGCCCGTGCCCCGATACCGGTCCCGCCCCTCGGCATCCGCCCAAAGCAGGACGGTTCCGCCCCCTTCGCGCATCGCCAGGCCCGCCCGGTCGAGATAGGGCCCCTCGACCTTGCGCGCGTGGCCGACGCGCAGATGGTAGCTGCTCTTCTCGCCGCGACAGCAATAGTCGAACGAGACGATCAGCCAGTACCAGCCACCATGATCGACGATAAAGGGCGCCTCGATCGCATTTTCGCGCTCGGTCGGCCCGCGCCGCGCGATCATCACCGGCTTGGCGCCACTGGCCGGTTTGCCGTTACGCGGATCGAGTCGGATCAGCTGGATTCCGCCCCAGAAACTGCCGAAGCTCAGCCACTCGCCACCCTGCCGGTCGCGCACGAAATGGGGGTCGATCGCATTATAGGGGTCGCCCGCCTGCGAGCCGATCACCAGCCCTTCGTCGCGCCAGCCATGATCGGGGCCATCGGGGTCCAGTGTCGAGGCGGTCGCCAGCCCGATGACCGAGCTTTGCTGTCCGAAACGAGACACTGAGTAATAGAGGCGGTAACGATTGCCGACCTTGGCGATGTCGGGCGCCCACATCTCGCTGGCGCCAGGCACGCGCGCCAGCGCCCAGTCGGGGATGGTCGCCAGTGGCGAGGCGATGGCGGTCCAGTGCCGTAGATCGCGCGAGGTGCGAGCGACCAGGGGCTGCCGTTCACGCTGCCCGGTCGAATAGGCGTAATAGCGGCCGCCTTCGCGGATCAGGACCGGATCGTGCGCGGGCACGATATCGCCCGACAGCGGCAAGGCCGCGGTTCGGGCGTCCTGCGCGGCGCCGACCGCTTGCGGCGCGGATCGCAGCGCCTGGATGCCCACCACCATCGCCCCCGCGACCAGCATCAGGCGCAGCACGCGCAGGCTCGGCGATCGGCCCAGATCACGCATCGACGACATCCCCCCGCTCTGTCATCGGACGGGATCGACCCGAACCATGTGACCTTGCCCACCTATAGTCCGACATTTCGCCACGCAAGCGTGATTGTCCGCCACGCCGCCCTTGTCGAGCGGCAAATGACGCGGCATCAAGCCGCCATGCGGATCGCGATCATCGATACCAGCAGCACGCGCGCGGCGATCATCTCCGATGGCTTGTGCGAGGCGGGGCTGACCGATCTGGTGGTGATCGATCCCACCGGACCGCTGGCCGCACAGGTCGAGCGGGCCGCGCCCGAGGTCGTCCTGATCAACCTGGAAAATCCCAGCCGCGACGTGCTGGAGGATTTCTTCGCCATGTCGCGCGCGCTCGACCGCCCGATCGCGATGTTCGTCGACCAGTCCGAACCCGAGACGACGATGGCGGCGATCGATGCGGGCGTGTCGGCCTATGTCGTCGACGGCCTGGCCAAGCAGCGGATCAAGCCGATCCTCGACCTGGCGGTGCGCCGCTTCCAGGCCTTTTCGCGGCTCCAGGCCGAACTGGCCGAGGCGAAGACCGCGCTGGCCGACCGGCAGGTGATCGACCGCGCCAAGGCGATCCTGATGCGCCGGCGGGGGCTGGGGGAACCCGCCGCCTATGCCCTGCTGCGCAGCCACGCCATGACCAGCAACCGCCGCATCGCCGACGTGGCCGAGGCGATCGTGACCAGCGAGCAGCTGATGGGAGATTTGCCATGAGCCTCGACCCGTTCCGCATCGGCTTCCTGCCGCTGGTCGACGCCGCCCTGCCCATCCTGGCGCGCGAACTGGGCTTCGCCGAGGCCGAGGGGGTGGAGATCGCGCTGGTCCGCGACGTCACCTGGGCGGCGGTGCGCGACCGGCTGCTCTATGGCCATACCGACGCGGCGCATCTGGTCGCGCCGCTGGCGATCGCCACCGCGCTTGGTCGTGATCGCCCGGCGGTGCCGATGGCGGTGCCCTTCGTCCTGGGGTTGAACGGCAATGCCGTCACCGTGTCGACCGCGCTGGGCGACGCGATGGGCCTGGGCGAGACGCTGGGCGATCCGGCCGCGATCGGCGCGGCCCTGAAGCGGGTGGCATTTGCCCGGCGCGATGCGGAGCGGCCCTTGCGCTTCGGCGTGGTGCATCGGCATTCCAGCCACAATTACATGCTGCGCTACTGGCTGGCCGGGGTCGGCATCCGCCCGGACAGCGACGTGACGATCATCGTGACCAGCCCGCCCTTCGCCGCCGACGCGCTGGCCGCCGGAGAGGTGGACGGCATCTGCGTCGGTGAGCCGTGGAATGCGATCGCGGTCGATCGCGGCGTCGGCCGCATCGCGCTGGCGACGGCGCAAATCTGGCGGCGCGGCGTGGAAAAGGTGCTGGCGATGCGCGCCGACCGGGCCGAGGAGCGTCGCGACGGCGTCCTCCGCCTGATCCGTGCGCTGCACGCCGCGGCGGCGCATTTCGTCGATCCCGAGACGGTCGAACACAGTGCCGCCATCCTGTCCCGCCCCCAATATCTCGATGCGCCGGTCGCCGCGATCCTGCGCGCGATCACCGACCGCATCCGCGTGGTGCCGGACGCCGAGCCGGTCCATTATCCCGACTTCATGTTCCAGTATCGCGAGGCGGCGAACTTCCCCTGGCGCAGCCAGGCGGCATGGCTTTATGCGCAGATGGTGCGGTGGGAGGGGATGACCTTCGCCGCATCCGACGCCGCCACCGCGCAGGCGGTGTTCCGTCCCGACCTGTACCGCGCCGCACTGGCCGGATCGGGCGCCCCCCTGCCCGGCGCCAGCTCCAAGCTGGAGGGCGCGCTGGTCGAGCCGATCGGGGCGGGATCGACGCAAGGGCGGCTGGTGCTGGGCAGCGACCGGTTCTTCGACGGGCGCGCGTTCGATCCGGACGATATTCCCGGATATCTGGCGAGCCTCCCCTGATATTTCTCCGCCGCGAGGGGGAGGAATGGAGATGCGATTGCTGCGATTGCGAAAGGGACTTGCGCGCCGCCTGCGAATCAGGCAACTTTCCACTCGTCCGGCAATGGCGTCGGACACGAGATAGCAGCGTAAGCCACTCCAACGACGGGGTGGCACGCTGGCGGATACGGGGACGTCCCCGTTTTCCGCTTGGAGGCAATGAAGCCGCCAGGATGCGACCCGCGAAGGGCCCCGCGTCCTGGCGGCTTTTTTCGTTTTGGGGCCAGGCCCCACGGAGGCGGCACGATGGCGACGGCATTCTGGAACGACACCGAAAAGAGAAAGGCGGATGACGGCAGTTTCTGGTCGAGCGGCCATACGCCGACCCTGATCGCGGCATTCCTCTATTTCGACCTGGCCTTCATGGTCTGGGTGCTGCTGGGCCCCCTCGCCCCGCAAATATCGGCCAGCCTGGGCCTGACGCCCGCCCAAAAGGGCGTGATGGTCGCCGTACCGACGCTGGCGGGCGCGGTGCTGCGGGTCGTCAACGGCCTGCTGGTCGACCGGATCGGGCCGAAGCGTGCCGGGGCGATCAGCCAGATCATCGTGATCGCGGGTCTCTTTTCCGCCTGGGTGCTGGGGGTGAACAGCTTTGGCGGCACGCTGGTGCTGGGCGTGATCCTGGGCTTTGCGGGCGCCAGCTTCGCCATCGCGCTGCCGCTGGCCAGCCGCTGGTATCCGCCCGAGCATCAGGGCAAGGCGATGGGCCTGGCGGGCATGGGCAATTCGGGCACGGTGCTGGCCGCGCTGTTCGCGCCGGGCCTGGCCAAGATCTTCGGCTGGAACGCGGTGCTGGGCCTGGCCTGCCTGCCGCTCGGCCTGGTGTTCGTCGCCTATATGGTGATGGCGAAGGATGCGCCGGGCGCGCCGCCGCCGCGCCGCCTGGTCGAGTATCTCGCGCCGCTGAAACAGGCCGATGCCTGGTGGCTGATGGGCTTTTACGCCGTCACATTCGGCGGGTTCGTGGGCCTCGCCGCCAGCCTGCCCATCTATTTCACCGACCGTTTCGGGCTGACCCCGGTGCAGGCCGGTTACGCCACGGCGGCTTGCGTCTTTGCCGGGTCGCTGGTGCGGCCGATGGGCGGGGCGCTGGCCGATGCGATCGGCGGGGTGAAAGCACTGCTCGCGGTGTTCACCGCCGCCGCCGTCACGCTGACCGGCGTGGCGATGGTCGACGGGTTCGCCGCCTCGCTGGCGCTGTTCGTGCTGTCGATGCTGGCCCTGGGTGTCGGCAACGGATCGGTGTTCCAGCTGGTGCCGCAGCGTTTCGCCGCCGAGATCGGCGTGATGACCGGGCTGGTCGGCATGGCGGGCGGCATCGGTGGCTTCTACCTCGCCTCGTCGCTGGGCCTCGCCAAGCAGTGGACGGGCAGCTTCTCCAGCGGGTTCCTGATCTTCGCCGCGCTCTCGCTGGTGGCGCTGGCCGGGCTGATGCTGGTCAAGGGCCGCTGGCGGCGCAGCTGGGGCGCGGCCGATGGCGTGCGGATCTGATGCTTCCTCTCTTCCACGGATCGAACCGATGAAACACGAAGTCGTCACCCCTGCGAAGGTGGACACCCGCGAACATCTGGTCGTGATCGGCAACGGCATGGCCGGTTGCCGCGCGGTCGAGGAATTGCTGGCCCGCGATCCCGACCGCTACCGCATCACCATCTTCGGCGCCGAGCCGCTGGTGAACTATAACCGGATCATGCTGTCGCCGGTGCTGGCGGGCGAGAAGACGTTCGACGAGATCGTCATCAACGGCCATGACTGGTATGCCGATCACGGCATCGCGCTGGTCAGCGGCGATCCGGTGACGGCGATCGATCGCGACGCGTGCACCGTCACCACGCGCGGCGGCATCGTCACCGGCTATGACCGGCTGCTGATCGCGACCGGCTCCGACCCGTTCATCATCCCGGTGCCCGGCCACGACCTGCCCGGCGTCATCAGCTTCCGCGACATGCAGGATGTCGAGCATATGCTCGCCGCCGCCGAACGGGGCGGCAGCGCGGTGGTGATCGGCGGCGGCCTGCTGGGGCTGGAGGCGGCGCATGGCCTGAGCCTGCGGGGCATGACGGTCACCGTCCTCCACCTGATGCCGACGCTGATGGAGCGGCAACTGGACGAGGCGGCGGGCTGGCTGCTGAAACAGGCGCTGGAGGCGCGCGGCCAGACCGTGCTGACCGGTGCCGACACCGCCGCGATCCTGGGCGACGGCAAGGTCGAGGCGATCCGCCTGAAGGACGGGCGCGAGATCGCCGCCGACCTGGTGGTGATGGCGGTCGGCATCCGCCCCTCGGTCGCGCTTGCCCGCGCCGCCGGGCTGGAGGTCGGGCGCGGCATCAAGGTCGACGACCATATGGTCACGTCCGATCCGCGCATCCTGGCGGTCGGCGAATGCGTCGAGCATGACGGACAGGTCTATGGCCTGGTCGCGCCGATTTGGGACATGTGCCGCAGCCTCGCCGATGCGCTGACCGACGCACCGTCCGGCTATCGTCCCACCGCCACCGCGACCAAGCTGAAGGTCGCCGGGCTCGACGTCTTCTCGGCGGGCGATTTCGGCGGCGGCGACAGCGCGGAGGATATCGTGCTGCGCGACGCCGCGCGCGGCATCTACAAGCGCGTCGTGGTCAAGGACGACCGGATCGTCGGCGCGGTGCTGTATGGCGATACCGCCGACGGCAACTGGTATTTCGACCTGCTGAAAAAGGGCGAGAGCATCGGCGACATCCGCGACGCGCTGATCTTCGGCCAGGCCTTCGCCTCGGGAGGGGGGCAAGCGGACCCTAAGTCGGCCGTTGCGGCGCTCTCCGACACGGCGGAGATCTGCGGCTGCAACGGCGTCACCAAGGGCCAGGTCGTCTCGTGCATCGCCAAGGGCGCGCACAGCCTCGACACCGTCCGCGCCACCTGCAAGGCGTCGGCGAGCTGCGGCTCGTGCACCGGGCTGGTCGAGACGCTGCTCGCGCTCACGCTGGGCGACGAGGTGGAAGCGGGCCCGAAGACGATGTGCAAATGCACCAGCTTCGGCCATGACGATGTGCGACGCGAGATCGTCGCGCAGGGCATGCGCTCGATCCCGGAGGTGATGCAGAAGCTGCACTGGTCGACGCCGGACGGCTGTTCCTCCTGCCGCCCGGCGCTCAATTACTATCTCCTCTGCGCCCTGCCCGGCGACTATGTCGACGACCAGCAGAGCCGCTTCGTCAACGAGCGGATGCACGCCAACATCCAGAAGGATGGCACCTATTCGGTGGTGCCGCGCATGTGGGGCGGGATCACGTCGCCGAAGGAACTGCGCGCGATCGCCGATGTGGTCGAGAAGTTCAACGCGCCGATGGTCAAGGTGACCGGCGGGCAGCGGCTCGACATCTTCGGCATCAGGAAAGAGGATCTGCCCGCCGTCTGGGCCGATCTGAACGCCGCGGGGATGGTCAGCGGCCATGCCTATGGCAAGTCGTTGCGCACGGTGAAGACCTGTGTCGGCTCCGAATGGTGCCGCTTCGGCACGCAGGATTCGACCGGGCTGGGCGTCAAGCTGGAGCGGGCGACCTGGGGGTCGTGGATGCCGCACAAGTTCAAGATCGCGGTGTCGGGCTGTCCGCGCAACTGCGCCGAGGCGACGATCAAGGATTTCGGCGTGGTCTGCGTCGACAGCGGCTACGAACTCCATGTCGGCGGCAATGGCGGGATCAAGGTCCGCGCCACCGACCTGCTCTGCAAGGTCGCGACCGAGGCGGAGGCGATGGAGATGTGCGCCGCCTTCGTCCAGCTCTACCGCGAGGAGGCGCGCTATCTGGAGCGGACCGCGCCGTGGATCGAGCGGGTCGGGCTGGCCTACATCCAGTCGCGCCTCCTGCCTGACGAGGCGGCGCGCGCCGAACTCGCCCGCCGCTTCTTCTTCTCGCAACAATTCTCGCAAGAGGACCCCTGGGCCGAGCGCGTCGCGGGGGCCGAACGCGAAATCCATGCGCCGATGGCGCGCTTCCAGCCGGTTGGAGAGATGGCATGATCGGTGAATGGCTCGATATCGGCTGGGTGAACGAAATCCCGGTCCGCGGCAGCCGCACGGTTCAGGTCGAGGGCGGCAACGACATCGCCGTCTTCCGCACCGGCGAGAACAAGGTCTTCGCGCTGCTCGACCGCTGTCCGCACAAGCATGGGCGGTTGAGCCAGGGCATCGTTCACGGCGGCGCGGTGGCATGTCCGCTGCACAACTGGCGTATCAGCCTGTCGACCGGCGAGGCGCTGGGCGAGGACAAGGGCTGCACGCCTGTTGTGCCGGTGAAGATCAGCGGCGGCCGCGTGCTGATCTGCCGCGCCAGCACCCTGAAGGCTGCGGCGTGATGATCCTCCCCGGCACGGGGAGGGGGACCATGCGCAGCATGGTGGAGGGGGGGCGCCGCAAAGGCTTCACTCTCCATAATGCCGTCAGCCTCTCACCGCACGCCCCCTCCACCAGCTTCGCTGGTCCCCCTCCCCGTGCCGGGGAGGATTTATGATCCGCACCACCTGCGCCTATTGCGGCGTCGGCTGCGGCATCCGCGCCACCGTGACCGGCGACCGCAGCGTCAGGATCGAGGGCGACCCCGACCACCCCGCCAATCGCGGCAAGCTCTGTTCCAAGGGCACGCATCTGGGCGAAACAGTGGGCCTGGAGGGCCGCCTGCTCCATCCGATGATCGGCAAGCGCCGCGCCGGTTGGGACAAGGCGCTCGATCTGGTCGTCCAGCGATTCCGCCAGACCATCGCGCAGCACGGCCCCGACAGCGTCGCCTTCTATGTCTCCGGCCAGTTGCTGACCGAGGACTATTATGTCGCCAACAAACTGATGAAGGGCTTTATCGGCTCGGCCAATATCGACACCAATTCGCGCCTGTGCATGTCGAGTGCGGTCGCGGGGCACACCCGTGCGTTCGGCGAGGATATCGTGCCCGCCTCCTATGAGGATATCGACGCTGCCGACCTGATCGTGCTGGTCGGCAGCAATACCGCCTGGTGCCACCCGATCGTCTATCAGCGTATCCGCGAGCGGTGCGATGCGGGCGCGAAGCTGGTCGTCGTCGATCCACGCCGCACCGAGACGGCGGAGCAGGCCGACCTTCACCTAGCCATCCGGCCCGGTAGCGACGTGGCGCTGATGAACGGCGCGCTCGCCTGGGCGCGGACGGCAGGCGTGGTGGACGAGGATTATCTGCGCGCGTCGGTCGCGGTGCCGGAGGAATTCTGGGCTGTGCTGGAGGAGGGCAGCGATCTCTGGTCGGTCGCCAGGACCTGCGACGTCGCGCCCGCCGATCTTCGCCGCTTCTACGAGCTGTTTGCCGCAACCCCCCGTACCGTCACGCTATTCAGCCAGGGGATCAACCAGTCGACGGCTGGCACCGACCAGGTCAACGCGATCCTCAACCTCCACCTCGCCACCGGCCGGATCGGCAAACCGGGCGCGGCCCCCTTCTCGATCACCGGACAGCCCAATGCGATGGGCGGGCGCGAGGTGGGCGGCCTCGCCTCGACTCTTGCCGCGCATATGGATTTCGCACCCGAAAACCGCGCGCGGGTGCAGCGTTTCTGGGCCTCCCCCACCATCGCGCCCAAGCCGGGGCTGAAGGCGGTCGACCTGTTCCGCGAACTGGGCCAGGGCCGGATCAAGGCGCTGTGGATCATGGCGACCAATCCCGCCGTCTCGATGCCCGACGCCGGGTCGGTGCGCGAGGCGCTGGCCGCCTGCCCCTTTGTCGTGGTCAGCGACGTGGTCGCCGAGACGGACAGTTCGGTGAACGCCCATGTCCGCCTGCCCGCCGCCGCCTGGGGCGAGAAGGATGGCACCGTCACCAATTCTGATCGCACGGTCAGCCGCCAGCGCGCGCTGTTCCCGCTGCCCGGCGAGGCCAGACCCGATTGGTGGATCGTCAAGGAAGTCGGTCGTCGCATGGGCTGGAAAACCGCTTTCGCCTTTGACCGTCCAGCCGAGATCTGGCGCGAGCATTGCCGCCTATCCCGTTATGAAAACGACGGTTCGCGCCTGTTCGCTCTGCCCGGCCGGTCAAGCGGCGGCAATGGGGATTATGACGTGATGGCGCCGTTCCGATGGGGCGATGTGCCCTTTGCCGATGGTCGTTTCCCCACGCCCGACGGCCGCGCCCGCCTGGTTTCCGTGGCTCAGAAGGCGCTCCCTGCGCCGCTGCGCGACTGGCCGATGACGCTGAACACCGGGCGCTACCGCGATCATTGGCATACGATGACCAGAACCGGCCTTGCCCCCAAGCTGGCCCGGCACCGCGAGGAGCCCTTGGTCGAGGTACACCCGGATGACGCAGCCCGCCTGAACCTGACCGATGGCGGATTGGCGCGGGTCGGCACGCCGCAGGGGGAAAGCCTCTATCGCGTGTCGGTCAACACGGGCCAACGGCCGGGCGAGCTGTTCGTGCCCATCCACTGGACCGACCGAACCGCGACCGGCGGGCGTACCGGCCTGCTCCCCCGCCCGCTGACCGATCCCCATTCGGGCCAGCCCGGCTTCAAGCGCACGCCCGCCAGCATCGCGGCCGTCATGCCCCGCTGGCGGGGCTTTGCGATCCTGACCGGTGAAGCGATCGCCGCACCCGACTGCCTCTGGGCGACGCGCATCGCGGTTCCGGGCGGCTGGCTGTGGGAAGTGGCGGGCGACGGCGACCCGGCGCAGCTCGACGCCCTGCTGCCCAAGGGCCAGCGGATCGAAGCCACCGACCCCGCGCGGGGATCGCGCCGCGTCGCGGTGATCGCCGGAGCTCGCCTGGTCGCTGCCCTGTTCCTGACCGAACGCGGCGAACTGCCCGCCCGCGACTGGCTGATCGCACAACTAACCGCCGCCGAAGTCGCGCCCACGATCCTGGCCGGACGCGCGCCGGGCGCACAGGTCGATCGCGGCGCCATCGTCTGCGCCTGTTTCGACATCGGCGTGCGCACCATCGTCACCGCGATCCGCGACCAGCAATTGGCCGACGTTGCCGCGATCGGCGCGGCGCTGGGCGCGGGCACCAATTGCGGATCGTGCCGCCCCGCCCTCACCCGCCTGCTCGGCGAAACCCAGGAGCCTGCCCATGCGCATGGATGACTTTCCCGCCGGTTCGGTCTGGCTGGTCGGGGCGGGCCCCGGCGATCCCGACCTGCTAACCCGCAAGGCGGAACGGCTGATCGCGGCGGCCGACATCGTCTTCTACGACGCACTGGTCGGCCCGGACATCCTGGCGCTCGTGCCCGGGACGGCGGAACTGTCGAGCGTCGGCAAGCGATCGGGCCGCCACTCCAGAAATCAGGGCACGATCGACGGGCTGATCGTCGCCGCAGCCTTGTCCGGCAAGCGCGTCGTCCGGCTGAAAGGTGGCGACCCGTCGATCTTCGGCCGTTCGACGGAGGAGATCGACGCCTGCCGTGCCGCCGGTATCCCGGTGCGGATCTGTCCCGGCATCACGGCCGCAAGTGCGGCGGCGGCGTCCGGCCTGATCTCGCTGACCCTGCGTGGCCTGTCCCGCCGACTGACCCTGGTCACCGCGCATCTGCGCGCAGGCGAGCCGCTATCGCTCGACTGGTCGGCGCTCGCCGCGCCGGATGCGACGCTCGCCGTCTATATGGGCCGCGCCGCCGCCCCCGAAATCGCACGCCAGCTGATCGCCGCAGGCATGCCTGCCGAAACGCCGGTGATGATCGCGGTGAACATATCGCTCCCCACCGAACGCCTCATCACCGGCCGCCTGGATGCCTTGGGCTTCCTGACTCGGACCATCGGCCACAAGGACCCCGCGCTGCTCCTGATCGGCGAAGCCGTCGGCGCCCGACGCATCCCGGCCCATGGCCGACCGCACGATATGGTGCAGGTCGATGCCCCGTCTTGACCGGAAGTGGTGCCCCTGGCCGGATGAAACTGGATACTCCGATCGTTGGGAAATTTCGGTTCCACGGCGCTGAACCGCCATGCGGTGTTCGCCCGTGATGGTGAATGCCCCCTCCTACGCCGTCTCTTGTGGGATACTAGGCCGGATCGACATTCATCGTAGCCAGATCATGGCGGCGGCGAGGTGGACGAAGCCGGTGAAGTGGATGATGCGGCGGTCGTAGCGAGTAGCGAAGCGTCGGAAATGCTTGAGG